>NZ_DATNPA010000001.1:0-3598 GCF_036703385.1 Allocoleopsis sp.
GTAAACGCTGTGAAAAAATTGGAGATGCTGTCATCGCCTTAGACGCACCCCGAAAGATGCAACTGGAACACACCGATAATTCCTTCGACTACTTATGTCCGACTATCGAGCAACCTCATCATAAGCATCCTTCAGAAAACCAGGTGCTTATGGATAGTTCTGGCTAAAACACCAGGGAAAAACCTGATTCAAATTGCCTCCATCCAAGCGTTAGTCCGACTGCCAGATTCCCTAGTTTCAGAAGTAGCGAACGTCATTTTTGGTAAAGTACACCATACACCAGCGCGAACGTATAGCAAAATCCTACTTCATTACACAAAGGAGCCTAACGGGGTGACAAGTAAGCTGAAGCTTTGATGAAAGTTGAGCCAAATATTAATTGTTTGTCATAAATATATAAACAAAAAAAATTATCCTAAAACTTAGCTTTTTGGGCGCATTCACAAGTTATTTCACATCTAGAGTGCGCCCATGTCTGTCTTCCCTCTCGATACGCTTCCCCTCCCCGTACTTCAAGTCATTCAGGACTATTTAACTATCGGTTACAAGCTAACAAGCTGTCTCGGCCCAGAACCACCTAAGCCAGAATATCAGCCCTGTGAGGGAATGCTGTATATTGCTTCTCTAGAGCGAGATATGGAACCCCCTGATGAAGCTCAATGGGCAGCCCCTCACGACCAATGGCAACCTGTAGATATAGATAAGCTCAAAGCCTGTCGGGAGTTTTTGGCATGGATAGCTACCATACATTCAGATGCTGATAACGAGCAGGTCATACAGTTAGTTGAGCAAGAGGGGGCAGCTATGTGGGCGCGATTTCGCAAACGTCCGGTCAATCACGGACTCCTTCGCCTCACAATTGATGAGTCGGGAAGTGTGCGAGAACGCTATGTCAGTTCCACTTGCTACAGCACTCGATTTCCAATGAAATCATCACTTCCTCGTGTAGAAATTCCCAAATTAGAGGCGAGACAAACACCCCTAGGACAACCAACGGTCACAGACTTATTAGAGCTTCATGATGTGATTCGCGTCTGTGATTGGCCAAAAGGATTCTACGGCCTGGTTGTGGAGATTACAGAATACAAACGCAAAGACCTTGAGTTTTTCGACATTGGTTACGTCAGTACAGGAGCCGATTTTATTCCTAACACCCGACCTAATCGACGGGGTGAGTATCGCAACAAACAACTACTTCGTAAAATTGTTGCGGTGGATGGGCAACTAAGGTTCGTCTATCCTCCTTCTTTTACCAAAGAATCAACCATTGAGATTGTGGCTAGACGTGTGAGAAATCGTCAACTTAAGCTGTTTTAGCTTTCGCACGGGGTGAAGTAAAAATCAATCCCCAATAATGCTAAATCTATCTCAACAATCCCTCTCCCTTCTCGAAACTAACCCAACTCTATTCCAGCGCCTACACATCGAACAAAAAGAATCGCCTTCTAATCCAGAAACTCGGCACTCTCAAGAAGTTGGGAACCACTTTCATCTCTTAATGAAGCAACTATTAATGGGCTTACCTGTAGAGCCTCTGCTTAATGCCTATCCGCAAATGCACCGCTGGATTAGCAGCTTACAGCTAGCAGCACCGGAAATATTCTCCGACGAACCCGACATTTTTAAAGAGTGCGACCATCAACGCACTCTGATGTGTGAGGGACATTGGCTAAGTGTGGTCTATAATCTGCTAATTGCTGATGACAGTCAAGCTCAGATTATCGAGTGGACAACGGCAACTCTACCTAATAGCCCTCTGCAATTAGAGAATGATTGGAAAACACGCCTTTACCTTTACGTGTTAGCAGAAACCAGCGATTACCTACCCGAAGAAATTTCGTTCACTTATTGGTTTGTACAGTTTGATAGAGAGCCAGTTAGTTTTAGGTTTGAATATGATGAGTCTTTGCATCGAATGACACGCTCGTGTCTCACCGCCCTGCTTAACAAGTTGAACGAATGGCTAAAGGCTTACCAAACCGAAGGAAAGCCTTTTCCACTTCCGAAAATCATCAAATCCTACAACCAACCTCCAAAAAGGGAAGAACTGCTCAATTTGGATGATATTGAGGAAGTGCGATTGTAAGAGAGAGTGAGGGGTTTTCACCATAGCCTTGTCAGGAAGATAGTTAATGAATCCTAACCCAGATTTTAATCCCAATAATATTTCTGAGTGTAGTGAGAAACTTGAGTTAATTTTAGAGACTTACGGTAGTGATGTGTTCTTTGAAGCTATCACTGACTTGTTGAATTCTCATCCGCTCACTGCACCCCCAACTTCTAGCTCAAAATCTTGGATAATTCTCCTGCTGCCTTCATACTGCAACCCAGATGCTCTTACCAATATGCACGATTTAACTTTGACGAGTGCCTCAAACTTCTGATTTGTAAAGTTATAAGCAAATAAGCGATCGCACCTTGGTTAGTGGGAAGACGTGCAAATATGAGTTGTTACTTCTTAGGCCAACGCTGTCGTATCCAAATCAGCGCAGCGGTGAATGCCCCAGCTGCGATCGCTGCACTCAGGCTGAAGGTAATCCTGATGGCAAAAGGTAACCAGGTGTCTGGAATATGTAGAGTAGAGAGTGCTAAATTGAGGGGAGGATTTAAGAAGTTGTCATTTTTACCAGTTGGCACTTCGATTGAGGCAACGATTGAACCCACTGCTAGTCCAGCACCAATAATGCCAACGGTGTTTTGGAAGTTGCGATCGCGTTGGGCTTGATCTATCTCTGTAATTGCCCGACTTGAGTTTATTAAATCTTGCAGTAATTGCAAATCAGGACTGAGCTTTTCATAGTCTTTTTGCACTTGTAACTGATACTTTTCCGCTACATCATCGCTGAATTTTTCGAGGAATTTTAAGTCACAGTGATCTTGCAAGTTAGCGAGTTTGGCTAACAGAGCAGACTGATTAGCGCCCACATCCCCTGAGCTGGTCGCAACGGATTGGAGCCATGAAAAAATTACATTAGGTAGTAATTTACTGGGAGAGTCGTCCCCAGCTTTAATTTGGATTTGACTCACACGTTCAGTGATAGTTTTTAGGCGTCTGTTATAGTTTAGTAAATCAACCTCTATGGTGCGGATTTGATCGCTCAGAGCAGTCAAATTAATGCTGTACTGAGGGAGAAGCTTCTGGGTTACAACGATAGTTCGACGGAGTTGTTTTAGATTTACGCTATTGATGCTTTCCGCAAATTCTTTTATTTCAGCAGAATCTTTTTTAAATTGTTGCTTCAGATAGCGACTTTGAGCATAAGCCCAGAGAATTTTATGGCGATAGCTAAACAGACGTAGCCAGTCGAAGTTAAATCCAGCAGCTTTTTTAGCAGCCGTTGCATCGGGATAAAGGGCAATGAGCAGATGTTGACTCTGTTGGATTTGTTCAAGCGTTGGTGCTGAGGTGTTCTTCTGGCTTGACTCCTGCATTAGTAGCTGGTAGCGTTGTAGTTCAAACAGGGTTCCTCCCAAAAGACACCCTTGACCTTGCAAGTCTCGTTCCCAGTTCAATCCTAGATTTAAGGCTTGACTGCAATTTTTAGCAGTTTCTTCTAGGTTACTCTTGGGGTTAGCTAGCTGAGCAAAGATTAGCCAA
>NZ_DATNPA010000002.1:0-10270 GCF_036703385.1 Allocoleopsis sp.
AAGATGGCAATGCACTGGACTATTCCTCCCTCAACCAACTAAAAGCTGACACACTTAGTCTCCTATATCTCTGCTGTTTGAGGACTTATGCAAAATTTCGCGATCGCTACACAAAAGACAGCAGTACAGTGAAGGAAATTGTAGGAGTAATCCCTTGTGGTTACCCCAAATGTTAGCAGGGCAGGCACAAGACCTGTCCCTACCTCAACAACTCGCACAGCATGGAAGACGGCAACACAACAACCCCATTTTTAGACAGCGACCAGGACGATATCCTAAACGGGTCGAGTATTCCCCAAGCCCCTGAAGGCTTCAAATCCGGCTTTATCGCTATCATCGGACGCCCCAACGTCGGCAAATCAACCTTAATGAATCAACTGGTGGGGCAAAAAATTGCCATCACCTCACCCGTCGCACAGACGACGCGCAACCGCCTGCGGGGTATCCTAACCACACCTGAAGCGCAGATGATATTTGTGGATACCCCAGGCATTCACAAGCCGCATCACCAACTAGGTAAAGTATTGGTGCAAAATGCCCAAATTGCCATTGACTCAGTGGATGTTGTGCTGTTTGTCGTAGATGGAACAGTAGAATCGGGAGGAGGCGATCGCTTTATCGTGGAACTCCTCACCCACACCCAAACACCCGTAATTCTGGGCATCAACAAATCGGACGAACAACCCCCCGATTCCCAGCGATTGGATGAAAGTTACGCTCAACTTGCGGCACCAAACAACTGGAAATTTACAAAATTCTCCGCCCTCACGGGTGACGGACTCGAAGCCTTACAACAACTGTTAATCGATCATCTCGAATCTGGGCCCTATTACTACCCCCCCGACTTAGTCACTGACCAACCGGAACGATTTATCATGGGGGAATTAATTCGGGAGCAAATCTTGCTCCTTACTCGTGAAGAAGTACCGCACTCAGTCGCCGTTACCATTGATATCGTCGAAGAAGACCCAAAAATTACCCGTATTCTCGCGACTATCCACGTTGAACGCGACTCTCAAAAAGGAATTGTGATCGGCAAAGGCGGCGGTATGCTCAAACAAATTGGTAGCGCGGCCCGCGAACAAATGCAAAAATTGATTGCGGGTAAAGTCTATCTAGAATTATTTGTCAAAGTAGTGCCCAAATGGCGGCAATCTCGCCTCCAACTGTCAGAGTTTGGTTATCGAGTGGAAGAATAAGCGTTAACCCTCTAGGGGTAGGCACTGCCATACCCCTACCCTGTACCTCACTTAAACGAGAATTGCTATATGGCAGTTTCAGGCGCGATCGCTTGCTAAATTTGTCTAACTAATCCCTCTTTTGTTATTTTGGGGCATAAAGCCGGGGTGAAGCATTCTTGAATGAGGCTTTTAGGCTTTGCACCAAACTTGCGACAAGAATGCTTCGCCCCTACAAAAATCGTCGTTCTGTCCCGGAAGTGACAAAAGAGGGATAACCCATAACCCTCAAACAAAACCCGTCCTTACTTCTGGAGAAAGGACGGGTTTCCAATCATTTTTATTAGCCATAGATTTAGATTCCTAAACCTGTCTCTACAACCATTTGGTCAAGTTCTTGTCGGATAGACAAGATGCCTGCCACTTTCACCAAACATCGGACTCAAGTTTAAACTCGATTAGTTCAGTTTATGCTCGTAGAGATCGTGGGGTTGTGTCGAGGGCTGCACGCCTTTTTCTGGATCGGCTACAGCCGATTTCGGAATCTCGATTACCGGTTGGTTGAGTGCAATTTCCAGGGGAGGCTGAGAAACATTATTCTGAGCCAACTGTGGCACCAAGGAGCGAGTACCGGGTAAAATTCCCGATACAGCACTCATAAATAGAGCCGCGATCGCTGCTCCTCCCCAGATTACTGTGCGTCGATTCCGGCGTCTGTCAACTCTTAAGAAAACTCGTTCAGCTGTCTGTTGCGCGGTAGCTGTGGGGGCTGGAACAGGAAGCTGCTGGATTTCCTGACGCAGCTTCATCAGCCGGGTGTACAAGCGCTTCATCTCTGAGTCAGTTGCCAACAACTCTTGCACTTGTTTGCGCTCTGCTGCTGTTCCTTCACCATCAATGTATGCACTAAGTAATTCAAAGCGATCGCGCTGCAAGCTATCCATTTGTGTGACAGCTTCTTGTCTAGACTGTTTACCAGAGTCAAAATTGGAGCTCATTTTCGTATCACCACCGAGTCATAGCAAGCGCCTATTTTACTGATATTCTATAGATTCCGTCATAAACGAACAACCCCCTAGAGGTCACGCTACAACGAATCAGACTGATGCTCAAGCTTCCAAATAGGTTTGGAGCTGAGATTGAAGTCTTGCTCTGGCTCTGGCAATTCTCGACTTTACAGTTCCCAGAGAGACACCCGTGAGTTCGGCAATCTCTTCATAAGCCATGCCTTCAATTTCTCTTAGGACGATGGTCGTGCGGAACACCTCTGGCAAGTCTGCGATCGCCTCGCGGAGCTGTTCATAAAACTCTCGTGTTGTCATGTCTTCTTCGGGATTGGGCGTTTCCGAGGCAATTTCCCAATCCATTTCACCGTCATCAAGGCGACGCGGAGCATCTAACGAGAGGGGATTAGCTACCCGTTTGCGTTTGCGTAGTTCATCGTAGAAGAGATTTGTGGCAATCCGACTCAACCACCCCCGGAACTTAACTGGCTCTTGTAACCGCTTAATGTTCCGGTAAACTCGAATCCAGACTTCTTGCGCCAAATCAGATCTGTCCTGCCAGTCTGGAGCCAAGTGATACAAAATTTTATCCACATGGGATTGGTACCGCCGTAAAAGCTCAGCAAAGGCAGCTCTATCAGGGCTCATTCCGTCCTGACAGCGCAAAATCAAGTCATAGTTAGGGAGTTTGTCAGGTTGCACCGATACTTGAGGAGGAGTTACCTCACGTAGTTGAGGAAGTGTTACCTCACCGGTTGACCAGGATAAAGGAATTGATTGGCTCATGGATGGAATGGGTGCTAAAACATCCTTCTTCCTCCCAAAGACGCCCGACTTTCATCAATGGTTCCCGCATGAACAAGTAAATCTTTTATTTTACAAGCGATTGCTCAAAGAGTAACTAGTAAATCAATAATTATGACTATTAGTTCACTCAACAGCATCCTCCAAAAGGATAGTCTTAGAAAGGTTCTAGACAAGTTGAGTTTCTCTGTTGCTGCAACAGCGTGCTTACACGGCTCAAAACAGGAGTTGCGATCGCGCAATTGGGAGCTAGCATTAAAATTCTCGCTGGCATAGGACGTCTCCGGAAAAAGGGTCAGTGATTTCTTTCAACTCCCCGTCTCTTGACATTGAGCCAGGAGACTTTTGTTGATTATCGTTGAAAGAGCATGGCTGCCAAATACCCCTATGGAGTTAGGGTCAAAGTGAGTAATCCCAGAAAGCGAATCACTATTCTGTTAGCAGAAGATGCGATCGCAGACCAAAGTTTAATGAAACAGGCACTGGAAAGAAGTCGCCTGCTCAACAACTTGTACGTTGTCCAAGATGGTGCGGAACTACTGGACTATCTACACCGTCGGCACCAGTACAGCGAAAGAGCCAGTTCACCCCGGCCCGACTTAATTTTGCTGGATTGGCACTTGCCGAAAATAGACGGGTCAGAGGCACTACAAGCCATTAAAGCTGATCCCAACTTACGACGTATCCCCATTGTGATACTGACATCCTCCAGTAATGAGGAGGACATACGTCGTAGCTATGAGTTAGGAGCCAGCTCCTATTTCATCAAGCCGATGAGCTTTGACGCCCTAGTCGAGGCCGTGAATATATTAGGAGAATACTGGTTTGATATCGTAGAACTTCCGCCTGCTAACGGTAATGAGTAACGATGGCTATAAATTACTCGCTCAAGACAAGCTGGATGTTAGTTTGCTTCGGGTCAGCGCTCCTGTGCTTGTCAGTAGCGCAACCTAAGCTTAAGCCGCTGTGGGTGAAGCCTCAAGCCAAACCCAAGATGTTAAGAGCCTTACCCGCGACCCCTTCTCTGAAAATGGCGATCGCTGCTATGAGTTCTCGGATTGTGGTTGATTTGAGTGAAGCCCGCATCTACAGTTACTGGGGAAAGCAGCTGATTGGCAAGTATCCAGTTGCCGTGGGTCAGCCCGGTTGGGAGACTCCCACTGGCACGTTTAAAGTGTTGCACAAGCAACTCAACCCAGTCTGGAAGCAACCGATTACCGGCGATATATTCCCCGCTGGCCCCAACAATCCATTAGGCGATCGCTGGATTGGTTTTTGGGCTGACGAACGACATCAAATCGGGTTTCATGGCACCAATAAAGAAGATCTGGTGGGGAAAGCTGTTTCCCACGGCTGCTTGCGGATGCGGAATGCTGATATTCGAGCGCTGTATAAACAGGTGAGTGTAGGAACACCTGTAATTGTTCGCAAATAATCAAGCTTGTAGGTTGCAAGATTTAACTTTCAACCCTTTTTCAGCTCCTAACTGTTCTAATAAACAGAGCTTAAATCAAAACTCCTGACTCATGACTTGTGACTCCTCAATACTGTAGATAGGGTCTGTTGGCTCAAAGTTAGGTGCGTAAACCTGTAACAAGCTACTCACCTGCCTCAGAACATCGTTGCCACCACTTTTGCCCAGTGCTTGACGCTCACAGCCAAAATCAGGTCGATCCAGGTTGCGGGCAAGGGCAGCACTGACTTGCTGGGTGATCAGATCGTGCAGTTCTTCTTTGGCTCGCTGACGCTGGTATCTCGCACCTTCTTCTGTTGTCGCATACAGAGGAGGGAGTCGATTAAGGGCGTAGGCGGCGACATCTCCAACATCTAGGATGCGATCGCTTTTTGATTCGATTTCGGCGACTTGAGCCACTGCCTCCGTGAGTACTAACTCTTCCATTACATTGATAAACTGCTTACGCGGAACTGCCACCACTTCGCCTGTCAGCAGCGCCCCCATCAGGCGATCCAACGCCATATATTCTTCAATCGAAAGCTCCGAGGCCGTATCACAGATACGTCCCACCTCGGTTTCCATGACTGGGGTCAAGTAGCCATCTTGAAGAGCTTGTTCTACGATTTTTTCAATACTCATGACGTTGGAGTGTGTTTCCCGGTAGCTGCTTTTGAAGAGGAAAACTTGCCACAATCTATACTCAAAACCATACAAAATCTAACCCAAGAGGAGAAGACTGGAGCAAAACTTTAAAAAGCTCTACTCAAATCCTTTCTCTCGCCAAGGTGCTGGGTCAACCGAAATCGCATGAACATAGAGACCCCAATGTAGATGTGGACCAGTAGCTGCGCCCGTTGAACCCACCGCACCAATTCTTTGAGCAGCCTTTACCATCTGCCCTTCCCGAACATCAATGCGCGAGAGATGCATCATGATACTGGTGACGCCTTGACCGTGGTCAATTCCCACTACGTTACCATGTACCCGGAACCCCTCAGATACTCTTCCCACCAAGGCTATTCGACCCGCTGCCGGTGCCATTACGGGGGAACCCGTTCCACCTGCATAGTCAACACCACGATGGTAGTAATCCTTCGCAAAGACGCCATTGTAATAGCGGCGAAGCCCATAACCGGTTGAAATTCGACCGCTATTGGGCTTTACGAACGGCCCATTCCAATATTTTTCTGGTGTTTCTAGGTTTTTGAAAGCCGCCACGCGATCAAGTTCATGCTGCGTTGCTTCCGCCCCCGCTGCTCCTGAGAGCCGAATGCGTTGGGTAGGAAAAGAGCGATTTCGCAACGGCACAGTTAAGTTTTTGACTTCACCCCCTCCTTGAACTTGAATCTGTAAAGTTCCAGGCTGATCCAAAGGTGAGGTTGGCAACAACGCTCGAAACTTTCCCGAACTCGTGACAAAAGTTGGATAAGTTTTCTGACCCATCTTAACAGTTGGAGTACTGCTAAGGGTAGGGTCTTGCTGAACAATCACTGACAAAGTGTCGCCTAACTGGGGGTTAGAGGGCGACAAACCTACTTGCACAGCTCGTGCTGGCACAGCTATAGCAACGAAAGTGGCAACTATGCCAAGAGCGAGACCGATTCGTACCCAGTTAGCGCGTTGACGTTGTACCCACAAAACAGCAACAGCAAGCCAGTTGCGGCGGGGGCGCGATTGAGACAAAGTAGTCTTCGACGGCACAGGTTATTCTTCCCTATCGAGTTGTTGACAATAGTTTAGCTACTCAATATATAGATAGCTACTAATAGCCGATAGACTAGCACCTTGGTCACAGAGTTTCCAACAGCTTTCCCTGAAATATGACTGACACTCTAGTTGACTCAATGAATAGGAGGAGAGTGGGGAGTGCATCTAATATAGCTCTTGATAGGTTTAACTTTTTACAATTCAAGAGGGGTACCTCATACCATTTTGGATTTGGGATTTTAGATTTTGGATTGCACAAGCCTGATTAGGCAATGGTTTCAATCTATGATCTGTTACATCCTCTGTTTGAATGGGTATCCGTTTCACTGAAGGCTTGCTCTTAGTGTACCGACAGGTTACAGGAGAGCTTAGAAAGATTTGTATTCTAAACTTTATATAGCTTAATAATTTTCTCAGAAAAGGAACCGGTGCAAGAAGACTTCAGACTAATCCTTGACTTCGTGTCCGTCCTCGCCGCCGCTGCGGTTGGTGGTCTATTCGCCGCGCTTTTGCGTCAACCCGCTCTACTGGGCTATCTTCTGGGGGGAATGATTGTTGGCCCTGCGGGTCTGGGTCTGATTAAAGAATTAGTTCAGATCGAGACCCTGGCTCAGTTTGGCGTGGCGTTTTTGTTGTTTGCTCTGGGCGTTGAGTTTTCCCTGGCAGAACTCAAAAAAGTTCAGGCGATCGCATTAGGTGGGGGTGGGCTACAAATTACCTTGACCATCCTTGTCACAGCGTTGTTATCCCTGGGCATGGGATGGGTGAGTACCCCCGCCCAAGGTGTCTTCCTGGGAGCGATTTTGTCGTTGTCTTCCACCGCTGTTGTCCTCAAATGTTTGATGGAGCGCAACGAAACAGAGACGCTCCACGGACAAATCATGCTGGGGATTTTAGTGGTGCAAGACTTGGCATTGGGCTTGATGCTAGCCGTCTTACCCGCCCTCGATAAACCGGCAGAGGCGATCGGCGTAGCGATCGCTTTAGCGCTGTTAAAAATTGGCTTGTTTGCTGCCGGGGCTGTGGCAGCAGGCATTTGGTTAATCCCCTACCTGTTGCGATTCCTGGCTAAAACGGAGAGCCGGGAACTGTTTTTGTTGGGAATTGTTGCCCTGTGTTTGGGCATTGCGCTGCTGACGGAGCATTTAGGTCTTTCGATTGAGATGGGGGCGTTTGTTGCCGGTTTAATGATTAGTGAGGTGGAGTACGCCGATCAAACGCTGACCTATGTGGAGCCGCTACGGGATGTCTTTGCAGCTCTGTTTTTTGCGGCGATCGGGATGCTCATCGACCCCATTTTCCTCTGGAACAATCTGGAGTTGATTTTGGGCTTAGTTTGCCTGGTCTTAGTGGGCAAGTTTTTAATTATTACGCCTTTGGTGAAGGCGTTTGGGTATCCGTTAAAGACGGCAATCATTGTCGGTTTGGGGCTGACTCAGATTGGGGAATTCTCCTTTGTACTTGCGAGTGAGGGACAGTTCCTCGGACTGGTGTCCCGTCGCGTTTACCTTTTGATTTTGGGAACAACGGCGGTGACATTAGTCGTGACACCCTTTGTCCTGCGTTTGGTTCCGATCGCTTTTAACTGGATAGAGTCACTCCCGTCCCTGAAGCGGTTTTTTGAGCCTATGGAGGCTCCTAAGGAAGTGTCTCCTGAAGTCCAACAGCTTTCGGAGCCTGTCGTAATTTGTGGTTACGGACGGGGAGGGCGTAATCTGGTGCGCCTGATGCAGGAGCATAAGTATCCTGTATTGGTCATCGATCAATCAGAGCGAGCGATTCAGCAATTGCGAGAGACTCAAATTCCCTATGTGTATGGCAATGCCGCCAGCTTACACGTATTGGAAAAAGCAGGAGTCGAGAAGGCGCAGTCGATGGTGATTGCGGTATCCGATCCGATGAGTACGCGACTGTGTCTCAAGCGATCGCTAGAACTCAACCCCGACCTCGATATCGTGGTTCTAGCCAATACGGATCGGGATATTGAACTCCTATATCAACTGGGGGCACGAGAGGTGGTGCAGCCAGAGTTTGAAGCCAGTTTGGAACTGGCGAATCATTTGCTCTCTGGCATTGGCTTACCAGCCTCGGTGATTCAACGGGAAATGGAGCAAATTCGCAGTTCTCATTACCTGGATTTACGCCCAGAGCAAGGACCTGCTCAGATTGCACGGGATTTGCGCACGGCAACCGAGGTGATGAATAGCAAGTGGTATGCTTTACCGGAAAATTCGCCACTCAAGGGTATGACCCTGGAAGAAGCCAATATCCGCCGTTTGACTGGTGTTAGCTTAGTCGCGATTCGTCGCGCCGAAGGGGAGGAAATTGACTATCCCAGTGAGCAAGCCCAACTTCAAGAAGGCGATCGCATCTTAGCTGTGGGAGAACCCGATGAACTTGCTGCTTTTAATGAACTGGCTAAGGGTGAAGTGGCGATTCCCGGAATCAACACTCCTTGCCAATGGTTGCTGGTTCCTGAAGAAAGTCCAGCACATGGAAAAACCCTTGCAGAACTCCATTTGCGCCGTCAGTACGGGGTACAAGTACAAGCGATTCGCCGCGAAGGGAAGTTTATCCGATTCCCCGATGGTCGTGCTGAAATTCGAGTTGGCGATCACCTGCTGCTGTGCGGTGGTAGCTATCCTCTGCGTCAATTGCAGCAGTGGCTTGCACCCGAAACTCAGCAATCTGTCGTGGCGATTCCTATCATCAAAGCTCCCGTGAGTGAAGTTCTACAAGAGTATCTACCCCTGGATAGTCAACGCAATGGGGATTGAGTGTTAAGCAGGTTGAAAGTTAGGAAGTTGAAGGTTCAAGGTTAACCTGCAACCTGCAACCTGCAACCTGCAACCTGCAACCTGCAACCTGCAACCTTCAACCTGCAACCTGCAACCTTCAACCTGCAACCCATTCACTGCCTAACTTGAAGAGCGCGACTCCCTTCTTCAACATCTTGTGGCTTAATGTAGGCGATGGCATGACGCCAGATAATCGTGCGTATCCCCTCCTGGGTCGCCAGACAGATGCAATCTGAATCTTGCCAAAGCAGTTGACCAATCAGCGAATCCTGGGTCAGAATTTTGACCTCAACCTCTTTTCCATCTTTAATCAAACCTTGAATTTGACGAACGCTCGGTAGACCTGTATCGAATTCAGCCATAATCAATTTTTTAAGCCGGAGCTCAATATGGAAATCGAATTTACAAAGTATCACGGTCTGGGGAATGACTTCATACTGATTGATAATCGCGCTGACAGACAACCAATTATTTCATCAGAGCAAGCAGTGCAGCTATGCGATCGCCATTTTGGGATTGGTGCAGATGGTGTCATCTTCGCTCTGCCAGGAGAAGAGGCAGCTGACTATACCATGCGGATTTTTAACTCCGATGGTTCGGAGCCCGAGATGTGCGGCAATGGCATTCGCTGTTTAGCTCAGTTTATCGCCGATCTGGAAGGGGCAGACGCTAAAACTGAGTATCGGATTCATACCTTAGCCGGTGTAATCATCCCCAAAATCGAAGGTGAGGGCAAAGTCAAGGTGGACATGGGAATGCCTCAGCTTTTGGCAGCTCAAATTCCCACGACTTTAGCTGAAGCGCAGCAAAAGGCGATCGCTGTACCCCTCCAAGCGGCAGAACAATCCTGGGAAGTTACCTGTGTAAGTATGGGGAATCCTCACTGCATCACGTTTGTTGAGGATGTCGCCGCTATCCCCCTAGAAGCAATTGGCCCCCAGTTCGAGCATCACCCAGCATTTCCTCAACGAACCAATACGGAATTTATCCAAGTCGTGCGTCCCGATTATCTGAAGATGCGGGTGTGGGAACGCGGTGCTGGAGTAACCCTAGCTTGTGGCACGGGTGCCTGTGCTGCGGTGGTGGCCGGTGTGTTAACGGGCAAGAGCGACGCTCGCGCTACGGTAGAACTCCCCGGCGGTTGTTTGGAAATTGAATGGTCACAGCAAGACCAACGAGTTTACATGACTGGACCAGCTGAGCGCGTATTCAGAGGAAAGATATAGCCAGAATCGACGCTTTGTACCAATCCGGATGGCATACCCGTAACAGGGAAAGGATTTCATCCGGATTTCATTTGTTTGTGAAATGCTCTGTAGATAC
>NZ_DATNPA010000003.1:0-12050 GCF_036703385.1 Allocoleopsis sp.
AGATTGCAGCAGCGATCAGCATTACAGCTATGCTGTTCCTTGCCAATCTGGTTCACGGCACCCTTTGGCTATCGGCTCTAACGATGTTTCTGGTGATGTTTATTGCAGGCTTTGTCAGTCTATTTGGGCAAGCATCGTCATCCATCAGCCTGACTACGTCGATCATGTTTATTGTCGCACTGGCAAAATTTGCCGCATTTCCCGATTGGTCTACGGTGCTTCAGCAATGTGCGTTTTGCTTAGCTGGTGGGATGTGGTCAGTCGTGGTTTCCGCCGGACTATGGGTACTGCGCCCTTACACCCCTGTTCTCCAATCCGTCGCCAATTGTTATGGCACATTGAGCCAGTTGGTTGCATCGGCAGGTGAAAGAGCCGCCAATCCAAGCGATCGCAATGCATGGGCAACCCGCTTCTTACAAGCCCAGGATAATTTTACTCTGGCTTTAACTGCTGCCCGTAGCGTCTGGTCGGCTGTGTGGACGCCTCAAAGAACCGCCAATCTACGGGGAAACCAGTTGCTGATCTTAATTGAGGATACACCCCAAATTGCAAATTCCGTTGTGGCACTGGTCGAACAATTGTCGATTTCATCAGACCATTGGTTATTTGAGCAGGTGCAGCGAGAAATCCAGCAGGGGATGGAACAGTTGGCTTCTGCTCTACAACGGATGTCAAAGGCGATTGCGCGAAGCGCAGTGCCAAAGGCGATCGCAAACGGAAACACCTCTGTTCATCTAGACGATCTAAATCGGGCGATCGAAGCCCTAGAACATCGGGAGCAAGTCCTACGCACTCAATTGAATAACCGAACCATTGCTGTTCGGGCAGAGGACTATCCAGAATTAATCAGCCTTAGCAAGATTGCCGCTACCCTTAGACGGCTAGCAGAACAGGTTCGTTCAGATGCGGAGCTGATTGCAGCCTTGCAACGACCCGATGCGCGAAGAATCACTAAGCCAGCGCTTACCCGTCCAAGGCTACCAGCACTTTCTTCAATCCTTGAACCCATACGAGATAATCTCACGTTTCATTCCGTCCTCTTTCGTCATGCGCTGCGGCTGGCGATAGTTGCGACGATCGCAGAAGTGCTTGCTTCGATATTGCACATTTCCACAGGCTACTGGATTACCTTAACTGCCGTGGTTGCCTTGAAGCCCAACTATGGCGGAACCTCTCAAACTACCCTACAGCGAGTGTTAGGCACGGTTTTAGGAGGCATCATTGGCATTGCGATCGTTACGCTCATTCACAATTCATGGGCGATCGGGGGGTGTCTCCTCCTGATCATCGTCACGGCGGTGGCAGTGCGACCCCTAAGCTTCAGCCTGTTCACTACGCTATTCACTCCCGCTATCATCTTGCTCGTCAATGTGACGAGTCACGGTGGGTGGCAGATTGGAGTTCTGCGGATTGTTGATAGCTTGGCTGGAGGCTTATTAGCGCTACTCGGCAGCTATCTGTTATTCCCTCGCTGGGAACGGCAGCAACTTCCTGCTCAATTAGCAACGACGATTCGAGCCACTCTTGCTTACTTTCAGCAAGCGAGCGCTAACTATCTCAATCCAAACCAAGATTCGTCAGCTGAGTTACTCGCCAAAGAGCGCCGTCAGGCTGCACTGGAGAATGCTAACGCAGCAGCAGCAGCTCAACGCTTGTTTAGCGAACCCCGCCATGTCCAAGGAGACGTTGAACCGATCGCAACGCTGATACTCTATCTTCGCCGCTTTTTTAATTCGGTCACAACTCTGGCAGAACACCGCCGGGAATTGAGTGGAGAGTACCAATGTCCCGATCTCAAGCAATTCGCCGACGCGATTGTTCTAGTTTTGGAAAACTTAGCCGATGCCTTGCAACAGCGACAGCCACCCCGACCATTACCAGACTTCGATTCTTATCTGGAAGCGATTCGCGACCATGTTGAACGACTTCATGCCGAGCGAGCATCCGAGTTTGCCTCCAATCCAGGCACCGCAACACCCACACTGCAAGCCATTCGAGAACGCACTCCCATTTCCACAGAACTGGATCGAATTGCCCAGGAAATCACCAGTCTTCATAGTGCGATCGCTCGGCTGCAAGGCAAGAATGAATCTACTAATCTCAACCCAGACTGTTTAAGTTGACAACACCAAAGGCTTGACCAGAAATGACGAGTTACCCTCCTATTGATCGCGAGGCATTCAAGCAGTTCGAGCGCAACGGATTCTCCAGAGTGGCTGAAGTAAAATGCTTGTACCGGAACGGAGGATTACTTGATTGGCTGTGTTGCAAAATTCATAAGCGATCGGGGAAGCTAGCTGTTAGGGTTTGCATGGGTGTGTGGCATTCAGTTTCTAATCTCACTCTTAGGAGGGGCAGCGATGTCTTCTATCGAGGACAACAAAATAATTGCTCAGCGGTGGTTTGAACTCATAAACGAACACAAGATTGAGGATATCTGCGAGATGACTGCTCCAACTTGGAGAATGCACGGTGGTCCGCCAGAGCTTATCCCTGGACCGGACGGGGTTCGCGAACTCTTTCGCACAATGGGTTCTATCGAGCAGAAATGGACGATTGAAGACGTAATTGCTGAGGGTGATAAAGTAGTCGTGCGTGCCAGCAACACCTGCGTTCAGGAGAGTTTCCTTGGCATACCCGGTCGCGGTCAGCGGCAGACGTTCACAGCTACGTTCATTCATTGGATTGCTGACGGGAAGATACTTGAAACTTGGCGAAACGCTGACGATCTCGGACGGATTCTTCAGCTTGGGGCACGGATTGAGCCAGGAAAGTTTGAGCAGTAGCAGTGGAGGTAGGTTCGATAGTTCAAAAGGTGAATATAGAGGAACTCTCGGTAAGCTTTGCTTCCTTGCGAAACAGTTGGATATAACTTTGGATCGTGGAAGTAGACCATTTCAAACAATCAAAGAGTTATTTAAATGGCAGGATTTGATGGTTCATAGTCGTAACTTCTTGATTTGTGACTTGCTTCGTTCACCCTAAGCGCGCTCATCTCTAACCTGCATGAATACAATTATACCTATCCTTCTTTTAGGTCTTTCTATCTTAGCTCTTCCTGCTAACGCGACTGAAAATAGATGTGGATGGTTACAAAATCCCACACCTGCAAATTGGTGGCTAACAGACAGAGATGGCACTTGGACTATCTCAGCGCAAGGAGGATATCAAGCTAGAGGAATGGACAATATACCCCCGATTGGCGACAGAGAATATGTCAGAACCAATGGTAATTATGGATATACCTGTGCTTGTTTACGTGTTTCAACAGACAGAAAACAAAAGCGAATTATTAGCATTCAAAGTGGTAAACAATTGTCACTAAGAACTTGTCGCCAAGATCCAAATTTACCGAAAACCCCTTAGTGGTAGCGAACCTTAATAGCTTAGTAATGCGATCGCTCTCTTTTCTCAAATTTATCCAGCAGCTACTAATTGCCCACTGGCGCACCTTACTGTTGCTACTGCTCGGTGTTGGCTTACCGTTGCTAGTCTTTGAACAGCTAGCCGCAGTCGTCTGGCGTAATGAAGGTGGCTTCTCTTGGGATAAATCTATTTTGCTGTCGATTCATGCCACAGCTACCCCGCAACTCGATCAAATTGCTGTAACGCTCACGAAGTTGGGAGGGTTCAAAGGAGTATTGCCAGTGGCAGCGGTTATTTCGTTGGTCTTGCTCTATCGGCGACAATGGCGATCGCTAGCCTATTGGCTTGTTACCCTATTGGGCAGTCGGCTGCTTGAAATGCAGGCGAAGGAATTCCTGCATCGGGTTCGCCCCAGCTTGTGGGAATCACTATCTCATAAATCGAGTTACTCCTTTCCCAGCGGACATGCAATGGCAAGTATGACGTTTGTGGCGGCTCTGGTCATTTTGACGTGGGGGACGCGCTGGTGCGGGTTGATACTCTCGCTGGGCAGCGCCTTCATAATTGCGATCGCTTGGACGCGGTTGTACTTGGGCGTTCACTTTCCCAGCGACATCTTGGCGGGATGGATGACAGCACTGGCTTGGGCAATTGGAGTTAGTTTAGTCCTTAAACCTCGTCTATTCCAACCCAGTGTAGTGAGTGAGGAGAAGCTAACGATAGAGGAGAAGGAACAAGTCGCCAGCAAGCGACACAATTGACAACAGCAGTGGAAACTACTCAGTTTCAACTTTTATTGACTAACACTAATATTGACAGCTATTGATGCCCCAGCTTTGTTAAAATCGCGCTATTACATGAGAACCGCTAAAACTGCAAGCTCAGCGGCTTTCTTAACCTTCGCTCTCGCAACCAGTATGGATGGGTCGTATTTGAATCGGCTAATCGAGAGTATCGACAAAGAGCTACTCTCCAAGCTCCAGCTCGAAAGCATTGCGCCCAACGATCCGGTGGAAGTCCTTCACCTCCCCGAACCTTGGCAGATGATCGGAGCAGGAAACTACGCAGCGGTTTTTTCTTATCCCGACTACCCAAGTGAGGTGGTGAAGATTTATGCACCGGGTCGGCAAGGTTTCGAGGAAGAGCTGGAGGTCTACCGCCGCCTGGGTTCCCACCCGGCGTTCTCGGAATGTCTATATGCCGGAGAGAATTTCCTTGTCCTGAAGCGGCTGTATGGAGTAACTCTGTACGACTGCATTAACCAAGGAGTGAGGATTCCGGTGCAGGTAATCCGAGACATTGACCGAGCATTGGACTATGCTCGTCAGCGTGGACTCCGTCCTCATGATGTTCACGCTCGTAACGTCATGATGGACGAAGGCAGGGGATTGGTCGTGGACATTTCAGACTTCCTGCACGAAGATGCCTGCCATAAGTGGGATAACCTGAAGAGGGCTTACTTCTGGGTATACCGACCTGTGATGTCGCCGCTGCGATTACGGGTACCTTACAAAGCCCTGGATGTCGTCCGCAAAGGCTACCGCTTTGTTTCCCAACGGAAGCGAGTAGTGCTCGCGATCGGAGTTAGCGTAGCGATCGCGTTGGTAACTACTCCAATCTACATTCATTCGAGACGAGCCAACGGATGTGTGCGCTATTTCCCAGATGGCTCTCACAAGACTTTGTACGGAAAAGACTGCCAACGGTGATTAATGCGGCTACCACTCCAAGGCGAGACAGCATTCCACGATCTCTGGTAATAGGTAATTTATGAGTTCCTTAAGAGAGCTTATGAAGAGGTGATATTTGACTCTTCTGGTAGAAGGCAGAGGAAACAGTAACTGTTAATTCTTGAGTGTAAGATAACCAGTCAAAAAAATGATTGGTCAAGGACAGCGATCACAGTGTCTGGGTTATCACCTTCATCCTTAATAATTGGCAGGTGAAACATCTAATGTTTCCATTGTGGTTACAAGCGGGATTCTGGGGTTTAGTCGGTGGTTCAGCACTGCTATTGGGAGCAGGATTGGGCTACTTTGTCCGAATTCCCCAACGTGCGATCGCAGCTATCATGGCATTTGGTGCTGGTGTGTTGATCTCAGCACTAGCATTTGAGCTAATGGATGAGGCTTATAAACGCGGGGGTTTCGACTCAACAGCGATCGGCTTTATTGGTGGTGCTGCTGTCTATACAGCGGCTAATTGGTACCTAGCTCATCAGGGAGCTAAACATCGCAAGCGTTCTGGAAAGCAACAACCATCAGAAGATGAGGCGAGTGGGAGTGGACTCGCGATCGCAGTTGGCGCACTGCTCGATGGGATTCCAGAGTCAATTGTGATCGGCGTCAGCATGATTGAGGGAGGAAGCGTGAGCTGGGTAACTGTGGCAGCAGTCTTCCTCTCGAACGTTCCGGAAGGACTCTCTAGCGCCGCAGGCATGAAAAAAGCAGGTCGCTCAATTGGTTATATCTTTGGCGTATGGGGAGCGATCGCTGTTATATCTGGTGTGGCAGCACTTCTAGGCTATGCTCTTTTTAGCCACTTGTCTGTAGAAATTATTGCCGCAACCACTGCCGTAGCCGCTGGCGCGATTCTCGCTATGTTGTCAGACACTATGATTCCTGAAGCCTTCGAGCAAGCACATGACTTTGCTGGCTTAATTACCGTCTTTGGGTTCCTCGCCGCCTTTGTCCTCAGCAAACTAGGCGGCTAAATTTACGAACCCATCAGATGAGATGAAGTTTCACAGCATTTCCACCCGCGCACATTTCACCCCTTAGGGCTGCTATATCCTTCCAGTGGTCAGGTAAAGTAGACTATCTATCCGTAGCCTAAAATCAATTCCCTCAACTAAGCGTGCTGAGCAGAACCAACCCCGAACCATCCGGACGCCGTCAACAATTGCCCGATCAGCGCTGGCAAATTGCACCACTAAAGGCAGAACAAGCTGCACAACTTGCCGAAGCAACAGGACTGTCACCCCTGTTGGCTCAGGTACTCATAAATCGGGGGATGGAGACGCCAGAAGAGGCACAGGTGTTTCTCAAGCCAGAATCTCAAGCTATGCCTGCACCCATTGATGAATTTCCCGATTTGGCGATTAGTGTAGAAATGCTGCAAGAAGCGATCGCCAATGAAGAAAAAATAGCCATCTGTGGAGACTATGATGCGGATGGGATGACTAGCACTGCCTTGTTACTTCGGGCATTGCGTTGGTTAGGAGCAGATGTAGACTACGCCATTCCCAGCCGCATGAAAGATGGCTACGGCATCAATACGCGCATTGTCGAGGAATTTGCAGAAGAAGGCGTTGCGCTAATTCTAACCGTCGATAATGGGATTTCTGCTCATGAAGCGATCACACGAGCCGTAGAACTGGGCATAACCATCATTATTACTGACCACCACGACTTGCCCCCCGAACTGCCGGAAGCGGATGCCATCCTGAACCCGAAACAGCTCGATGAATCCTCCCCTTATCGCGGACTGGCGGGTGTCGGCGTGGCTTATATTTTAGCCGTCACTCTTGCGCAACAACTGGGGCAAATTCAAGGCTTAACTAAGCAGCTATTAGAACTGTTTACACTGGGAACCATTGCGGATTTAGCCCCCTTAACGGGCATCAATCGGCGCTGGTTAAGGCGAGGATTACAGTTGTTACCTCATTCCCAATTGGCAGGGATTCAGGCATTAATTCAAATGTCGGGAGTGAGTGAAGACCAAAAAGCGCTCAAACCGGAAGATATTGGCTTTAAGCTAGGCCCTAGAATTAATGCGATCGGTCGTTTAGCTGACCCTCAGATAGTCATTGAACTCCTCACCACAACCGAACCAGGCGTAGCGCTGGAACGGGCGATGCAGTGCGAACAAATCAACCAAAAGCGTCAGCAATTGTGTGAACAAATTGAGCAAGAGGCGATCGCATTCATCGAACAGAGTCAGCTCAATTTACAACAAGAGCGTGTATTAGTGATTGTTCAACCCGATTGGCATCACGGTGTAATTGGCATCGTTGCCTCTCGTCTCGTGGAACGCTACGGTGTACCCGTCTTCATCGGCACCTATGAAGATGAAGACAAGGAACATATTCGCGGTTCAGCACGAGGTATCCCAGAATTCCATGTCTTTGAAGCATTAGAATTTTGCAAAGATTACTTAGGAAAGTTTGGCGGACATAAAGCAGCGGGCGGCTTTTCCTTACAGGCTAAAAACCTAGAAGCACTTCGCAAATCTCTCAGCCAATTTGCTCATCAGTGTTTGCAACCCGAACACCTCAAGCCACTCGTTACCATTGACGCCCAAGCTAACTTCACTGAGCTTACGTCCCAACTCTTCCACCAAATGGATGCTTTCCACCCCTGCGGAATTGGCAATCCTGACCCTATTTTCTGGACACCCAATGTTAAGGTTGTTGAGCAAAGAATCATCGGCAAGGGTCACCTTAAACTGACGTTTAGTCAAGACAATCAACCCGTTCAAATCACAGCACTTGCATGGCGTTGGGGCGAATACTTTCCTCTACCGTCGCGAGTCGATATCGCCTACAAACTGAAAGAAAATACCTGGAATGGCAACACAGCTATTGAGTTGGAATTAGTCGGCATTCGTTTAGCTACCTCTCCCATCTCTGCAACTAAGAAAGCGGAGTTTTATCACAACGAGCGTCGCTACACTTGCAGTCTGTCAGATTCTTTAAACGAGCTAAGGATTAGAAATTCTGAAGGAAAAGTCCTTGCGATTCAGAAGGGACAACGAATCGGGCTTTTAGGACTTACCAGAGAAGACGCAAAAGAGGTTGATGTTACACAACCTCATTATTATCAGTTGATTAAAGCAGCAACTCGTGCTTTAGAACTTACTTGAGCGTTAAAAAGTTAGAAGGTTGAAAGTTGTTAGTCATAGGCATTACTGGAGGGTAGGTTTAAAACTCTCATAACTTTCAACCTGCAACCTTCAACCTGTAACCTGTCAACCTATCAACCTGCAACCTGATTACAGATCGCCCTTAAGAGCAGCCAGAGCAAAAATAACGATGGGGCCAGCCAGAACAACTGCTGCTAACATAGTCAGCTGAGCAATGACTTCCCAATTAACATTACCCAAAAAGCTTAAATCCATTTTTCCTCCCGAATTGACCCAAGCAATTCAATCGCGCAAATAAAAATTCTCGCTTAGATTCTACTCGGTAAACCCCTCATATTTTTAAGGAAGTTAACAAAAAGTTATAATACGCAACAAAAACGATACGGCATCTGCCCGAAGCAAAACTCGTTAAGCTGGATGAACATGGAACTGTAGCCTTTTTTTACGGTAATGGCAACTTGGTGTTGTGTAAAGCAATGTGGTGCGTGCTGTCATCTTGACCCCGCCGAACGTCCCGACTTGGAGACTTATCTTTCTCCAGAAGATCTAGAACTGTATCTGAGTCTGGTGGGTGAAGGGGGATGGTGTGTCAATTTTGACCATGCCACCCGTGAATGCCGCGTTTACTCAAATCGGCCTCGCTTCTGTCGGGTGGAAGCGGGTGCATTTGAACAGATGTATGGTATAGAACCAGAGGAGTTAAATGATTTTGCAATTGACTGCTGCCGCCAGCAGATTGAAGGTGTTTATGGCGATCGCAGTTTGGAAATGTTGAGATTTGACCGAGAGGTCGGGATTTAAGTCAGGGTATGGGTTTTGACGGTTGCTCTATCTCAGGAGAAGCGGCGCAGACTTGCTATTTCCCGTAAAGTTTTGAGAAGATAATGAAAAGAAAATGAAAGTTGACACCCCTTAATTCCGACAGCCCGTGAAACTCTCTTCTCTGCCTGTAATCGATCTCGTCGTATCAGAACCTCAAACGTTGAGCGAACCCACCTCAAAAACTAGCGATCGCGCCACTGTGGCGAGGTCTTCGGATTATCGTACTTCTGAGGTTGCCACGGTGATTGAGTCAACCGTTGATTCCTTGGTAAGACCTCAGAAGTTGCCTCAGGCAGCCAAAGCCGCCAAGGTGGGAAAATGGGGCATCTTTGCCTCAACGTTCTTCACAATTTTTTTGGCCGAGATGGGAGACAAAACCCAGCTAGCCACTCTACTCATGAGCGCTCAATCTGAGGCTCCTTGGGTTGTGTTCCTGGGTGCAGCGATCGCATTGATTGCAACTAGTTTGTTAGGTGTACTTATTGGGCGCTTTCTGGCAACACGCCTATCTCCTAAAACGCTAGAAACCTCAGCCGGAGCGCTGTTACTCTTCATTTCCGCTATGCTGCTGTGGGATGTTGTGCATTTTTAGAGAGCCTGTTGAAAGTCGGCACCTTCAACCTTTATAGGAAAAGGCACCGGAGATGAGAGTGAGGAGGCAGAAGGCAGAAGGCAGAAGGCAAAGATTGATTGGTCAAGCTTTCCGTATTTGGCGAGAGTCCTAACTGCCTCGGCGACTGCTACAACCTTCAACCTGCAACCTTCAATTATCCAACCTTCAACCTGCAACCTTCAATTATCCAGCCTTCAACCTGCAACCTTCAACCTTCAACCTTCAACCCATATTATGGACTGGCAACTTCTAGGACTGAGTTTCATAACGGTATTTTTGGCAGAAATTGGAGATAAAAGCCAACTTGCTGCGATCGCACTAGGGGGTAGCCAAAAATCACCCCGTGCTGTGTTTTTTGGCTCAGTCGCGGCACTGCTATTGGCTAGCTTGATCGGAGTGCTGGCGGGAGAAGGAGTCGCTCAACTGTTCCCACCTCGTATACTAAAGGCGATCGCAGCAGTTGGCTTTGCCCTGATGGCTTTACGCCTACTTTGGCCTTCAACCACGAGTCCTGAGGAGCAGTAAACTAAGGGATTTGCCAAATTTTAATGGTGTTGTCAAAACTGCCACTGACTAGAGTGCTACTATCTGAGCTAAAGGCCACGGAACGCACATCGTCGGCATGGCCTTTGAGTGTTCCTAAGAGTTTACCTGAACTCAGATTCCAGATTTTGACGGTTTTATCCTGACTGCCACTGCCACTAGCTAGGATGTTTCCATCCGGACTGATGGCAAGAGAGCGAACCCAATCCCGATGAGCCTTCAGCGTTTTAGTGAGTTGACCTGTGCTCAAATGCCACAGTTGAATTGTCCCGTCTCCATGACCACTCGCCAAGGTTTCCCCGTCCGCACTGATGGCGAGAGCAAACGCCCGGTTAGAATTGCCTTTGAGACTCTGACGGACTTCCCCCTTATCCAAATCCCAAATTTTAATCGTATTGTCAAAGCTACAACTGGCTAGAGTTTTACCATCTCGACTCAGGGCAATGGCGAAAATCCAAGCTGTATGTCCTTTGAGGGTGCGTTTCTCAACAGGTTGGTGATTGGCTGCGTTGCCCAAGTCCCAGACTTTGATGGTACGGTCAAAGCTGCTAGTCATTAATGTTTTGCCATCTGGACTGAAAACCAAGTCAGATACCCAGGCAGAATGTCCCTTGAGGGTATGCAGCAACTGACCCTTGCCAATGTCCCAAATTTTAATCGTATGGTCATCGCTACCACTGGCTAAGGTTCTGCCATCTGGGCTAAAAGCGACGGCATTTTCTCCATATAAATCTTCTCCTAAGGTGCGTCCTGAGGTGGGAGCTGTACCGGTTCTATTTTTGCTCAGATTCCAGAGTTGGAGCATTCCATCTCGACTGCCACTGGCGATTATCTTCCCATTTGGGCTAACAGCGACGGTATTTACTCCGTGTAATGCTCCGGTGTCAATGCTGGTGACAGGTTCTAACTTTTGACTGGCTTCGCTAATATGCCGCGCCCCAGAGGCCACATCATCCGTGGACAGGTTTGGCGGCGGTAGAGGAACCTGCTTGGGAGAGGACGTTTCTAATCCTGGCGAAAGTGATAACCGATTATTCGAGGATGCGATTAATGGCTGACTATTCAGAGAAGTTAAGTCCCCATACATCAGCATTCCTGCTACTCCCAAAGAGCCGAAAAAAGTAGTGGCAAGGAAGAGATTTTTCGGTTTGACTACTTTGGTCAACAGTTTTTTGCACCTCGTCGTTGATGCATTTTGGTGACGTACCCACGATTGCAGTCGTAAACCAACCAGAGAGTTAGCAAATTCAGGAGTCTGCTGGGGTAAATCAGGGGGTTGCCAGGTGCGATCGATCGCCGCGATGCGCTGTAAGATGATTTGGGCATTGTGCGGTCGATTGTCGGGGAATGGAGCCATTAAGTCATCAATTAAATCGGTCACCGACTTGGAAACCTGGGGGGCTTGGTGCTGCCAGAGCAATTCCCCGGTGCGCGGATCTTCAGCAAAGTCATTGGGCGATTTACCTGTAAGCAGATAGACAAAGGTTCGCCCTACAGCAAAGAAATCGGATTGAGGCACGGCTTTACCCTTCGCTTGCTCGATCGGGGTGTAGCCTGGAGAGGTTAGGCTCCTAACATCCTGCTCACCACTCGCTGTCAGCAGGTAAGTGTCGCTGGCTGCTTTTGCACTGCCAAAATTAATCAGCACCAGTTGCCCTGTGGGAGTGAGGATGATGTTAGAAGGCTTAATGTCGCGGTGAAAATAGAGTTGCTGGTGGACTTGATATAAAATTTCAATTAGCTGTTTTAGCCAGTTTAGGGTTTGAGATTGGGAAAGCGGTTGATTTTGACGCTGCCATTCTTCTAAGCTGATGCCTTCGATTTTCTCCATCACCAGGCAGTG
>NZ_DATNPA010000004.1:0-12697 GCF_036703385.1 Allocoleopsis sp.
ATGCTTGTCCATAATCCCAAATTTTCATCTCTACGCGTTCATGGAACACTGCTATTTCAAGTTCAATCGGTGTTTGCCAAGATAAACCTCTGTGGGCATGGCGAACAGCATTAGTAAAACCTTCGGCTAGAATGAGTTGGCACTGCATCAAAACCGTTTGAGAAATTGGCAGATGCCTTAACTGATTGAACCATTGCAAAACCTGGTCTAACTCCTTGAGGTCTGTCCTAACTTGCAGATAAAATTTTTGGAGGGGATTGTCACAGATGGTTTGTTGCTGACTTGGATATTTCAATCCATTCATGGGCTTGAAATACTCAATTCCACGCTCTAAAATACTAGCTTTTTGGAGATATGGTGACTGATTGAGACCTTTTACTTCATAATTTTTAACAATTAATAGACAATTTCTTTGATCAGGAGTGGATATATAACTCAAATGATCTGATAGCTGAGACATGAGTTTTATACCCCATCCGCCTTCAGGAAGTTGATCTACATTCTTAGACATATTGGCTCTCCTTGTTGTAAAGGTTGGCTATGGAGACTCCCTGACCGTTAAAGGGACTTGCTCTACGGGGGAAGATACAAGACCCTTGCTCTTTAAGTTAAGTTGTGCGTAATGGATTCAAAGCGATCGCTGATGTTTTAGGCTCTCACTAGCTACTCAATAAAAAAGCTCTAGAATTTCTGCAAAAGTTATAAAAATAAACATTATTTGGGTTGCTTAGGAGTCGTTTCCTACAAGGAGTGCTGACTACGGCTATCGGCTGGAAAATCGGGGATAGGCAACCGCACCCCCTGTAATCACTAACGCCAATGCTGCCGGAACGAACGGTAGCCAACCACCTTGGAGCAAGAAAGCCCAGCACAATCCGTATAAAAGCGTGACAGAGAGGGTCAGCGTCAGAACCAGGATTAGTGGCGATCGGGTAGCATAGGCTTGGCGCGATCGCACCATCCAAACCACTATTCCACCCGTCAGCGACCAAACCCATACCCAGAGAGTATCGCCCCAATGGGATAGCCACCAAATCAGAGGGCGTCCATCCTCAACCGCACTGAGCATCTGACTCACCATGTGTGCATGAACGTCCATCCCTCGCATTCTGCCGTAAGGAGTGTCGTGATAGTCTTGAACACTCGCAGCGGTAATGCCGATCAGAACGACTCGGTCTTTTACCCACTCAGGTTCCAATTTCCCGGTTAAAACCTCCTTGAGTGTAACTTGCTGGGCAATCTGGGAGGCGGCACGGTAGTTGATCAACACTTGGTTTCCTCGCGCATCCAGGTTTTGGTATCCTCCACTACGAGACCCTAAGCGTTTAAAGACAACGCTGCCAAACTGCCAGTTTTTCTCTAGAGTCGTTTTTGCCGGGATGCCCTTAGCTTCTAAGTATCGGTAAGCTAGTTGCAGGCTGAAGGAATAGGGTGTCTTGCAAGGTGAACGAGGAGATATTGGGTTTGGGCTACGAGATTGGAGATAGCGACGAACGGTGTGATCGGGCTGGTCATTTTCTAAGTCAATAAAGGCTACTTGTTTGGCTGGGCTGTTGGGTAGGGGAGCGATCGCATCTTCTGGGCTGCTGCCAAGCGCACACGCCGTAACGAGACGTTGATTTTGCTGTAACTGAGTGACCAATGACTCATGACCTGGCGGTACAGGTTGGTCGCGAACCATATCAAGACCGATCGCAACAGGTCGATATTGCTCCAGCTTTTCAATGAGCCGAGCCAGAACGGCATCGGGTAGGGGATGCTTGTATTCACGGATATCCTCTTCATCCGCTCCAACTAATAGAATGCGAGAATCGGCTGGTTCAGAAGGACGTTGACGGATGAGCTGGTCGTAGCTTTTTAACTCCCAAGTTTGCAGTACCCCTAGCGATCGCACACCCATGAGTACGCTGGTTACAATTAAACTCATTCCCAAGATTCTTCGGAAGCGATGCCAAAGGGGTAATGTTGGGGGTGTTGAAGGTTCGGGCAATTCTGGCCATATCAGAGGCATAGCTGCCGGATTCTGGCAAATAACTGGTAACCAACTAGCACAGGGAAATTCATCCTCTAAACCTTGCAGTCGCTGCCGTGCTTCCTGCACGGCTAGATAGAGAGGCTTGCCACTAGCAAAACTGTCCAGAAAATACTTCAAAAATTCCTGTGCCACGCGGTCTGGCACTGGCTCCCGCATGACAATCAATTGTGGGATGTGTAGCTGTTCTAACTCCCTGGCTAATCCCAATCCATCACAGGAGTTGAAAATCGCCAGCTGTAATCCGCCTTCAACCGCTTTTTTCAGGGCGAAACTCAGTTCGTCAAGAGTTAAGCTATCCGTCTGGTTGAGATAAATCCGCCCCCTTTCACCTTCAGTCTGACTATGACCCGCGAAAAAGAAAATCTCCCAAGCTTGCTCCCAAAGTTGGTCGTTTAATTCCTGGCGTTGCGGTTCCACCAGAAATGTTGTAGCGGCGTTGGGTAAATTCTCCAATCGTTGTCGGTCTTCCTCAACTTTAATGCCTTCGCTATTGCCTAAAATCGCTAGAATTTTGACTTTGTTGCGATGGGGAGGCATCTCAACCCTTGGAGGTCGTTCGTACTCCAGACAACTGAGTCCAATTTCCACAAAGCTGTAACGCTGTAATAATTCCCACTGGTGCCAGGGGAGTTGCCAGAGTTGCTGGCTGTCGGCACGAATCAGCAGCTGCACCTCGTCAGCCGTGCTGACTTTTTCTAGCCACTTCTCTCGGATCGACAGAAAAGATTCAGCTCTGAGCCAGGTATTGAGGCGATCGCGAAATTCAAAGGCTTGGTTACGACACTCTTGTTTCCTCGTTTTGAGAGAACCATCAATCCTAGCTCCTTTGGCTTTAATGATACGAGTAGCTTTTCCCAAACGGCGATAGGTTGACTGCCAGCCGCTATACTTTGCCACAAGTTCCGTTGCGGGAGGCAAGTTTCCTAGCATCTCGACTTCCGGGCGATCGCCTTCTGACCCAATTTCCAGAGTCACCCGAAAGCCTTGCTTGAAATCACCATCCAGCTTGAGTACAACTAACTTTCTCATCGCCACCTCCTAGCGTAGACGCGTTCGGCGAAACCGTTGCTGAAAGCTAGCGGTTTGCCTGAAGGCATCGCTGCTCTATTAAATGACAAAATTCTCTGTCACGCTGACATCACCCAAAGCCACCTTAACGCCAAAACGGTCTCCCGCTTCCCCTCCAAACTCCAATTGAATCGTCTGATTATCGCTTCCCGCATGGACATGCATAACCGCTTCTCCATCCTCATTGAGCACCATCAGCTGTAAATTGGAGGGCAGATAAGTTTGACCGTTTGTCGGCTGCACTTCTACGCTAATATCCATGTCCTGCTCTGATTCTCCACTAAGCGAGACAATCAGCGCCACCGATCGCTCTGGTGTTGCCAACTCAATCTGCTTGCACCGCCTAATATCTGCTTGGGGGACGCCTCTAAAGCTAAATGCTAGTTCTGTGGGTTGGGTGGCTAAAAGACTTTCCACAGCTTGCCAACCGGCTTCAAAGATATCCTCAAACCATTGGCTCAGGTTGACTACGGGTTTGATTTTATTCAGGTTATTCAGGTACGCTGGCAACTCTTGGAGCGATCGCAATTGGCTAACAGCTAACTTTGAGCTGGACGCCTTTTCCACAAACCCCAGCAGCGTTGCTTCTCTCAATGACTCAGAAAGCTGCACCACAACATAGCCCATTCGTTGTTCCCAGACTTCTGGAGGAACGCAAACAACCTCAGCATCTGGCAACACAGGTCTACACTCCAACTTCCCGCAATCTTTCAGTGCCAAATCAGCCGTATCCATCAGCATCTGCATCATGGGGTTCCAACTGTCGCTTCTCTCTAAATTCGTCTCAAATCCTCGACATTGTAGGTAAACATTTACGGCATACACTGCCAGAGTATTGAGATAAACCTGTTTGGCTTTGTGAGGATTGGAGTGGTAACGCCGGAACTCCTGTGCTCGCGCATGAGCCTCCAAAGCTAATGGAACTGTGAAAATCCAAGGTTCAAGAGTGGGGTTAATAATGGATTGATTCGGGTTCATTGATGTTGCCTCTTTGAGGGGGAGAATAACTTTGAAGCTGGGGTAATTATTGACTAAAATGGGAGCGAAGCTTTTCGCAAGAGCGTTGAAAAAAACTACTTAATGTTGGTATAGGTATTCTGAAGTTCGTTGAAATCTCTTCCCAGCTTTGACCCGAAAATCTGGCTAGCGCTATAGCTTGGAAATTAGCATCAGAACGATTTCGGATATGTGTCTTTTTAAACAGATTTTTAGCATCCTCCTCTATAGATTCGCGAAGTTTGTCAAACAATGAAGGTGATTCATCAGAGGGTAATCTCTCTTCCAAATTACTCAGTGAAGGTAAATCTACGATTTTTGGGTCTTTGAATTCTCGGCTGGTCTCTATAATTACGCGATCAAGTCGAAAATTGACCCATGTCATAAATTTTTTGTCCTGACCACGTTCGGGATCATATTTGTCAATCTTCCGACAGACATACATCAAGGTTTTATTCACCGCTTCCTCATAAAGCAGGTCGTAAAACTGAGGGGAGAATCTTGTGCGATGTGGGCGGCTCAGCTTGCCCGATAGCCGAATGGCTTCCACCAATTCCCCTAAAGCATGTTGTCGTAAGTCGGAAAAGGGTGGGTGCCGTTGGGCTTCTAAGGCTAGCTTTTTGAGTTGCACATCATCCAAGACTGTTCTAAAAGCATGATTCCGCAGAGTGTTGACCCATGTTCTTACAGGGATACGTTTTGGGTTGTAGTTACTAAGTTCTTCACCTACCTTATGTAAAAGTTGCTGTTGTGCTTGCTCGTAAATCTCCTGATAAACACCAGATAGAGGTTGACCAATAGGCGGACGACCAATTTTGCGCGATCGGAGAATTTCTTTGACCAGTTGCGTTAACGCCAACCGCCACTCCTCAGTTTGGGGAGGGTGTTGTCTTGCTTCTATGATTAGCTGTTCAAGTTGCTCATCCATAGTCATGAAAGTACCACTGGAAGTGCAACTCGTGAATAGAGCGTTCACTATTATTTTCGTTTCTTCAAATAACCCAAAGCCGAATTGATCTGATACTTCTGTTGTGTCTGGTTAACGAATAGGCGTCATTCTGAGTATTTATTCATGGCGGACTAAATTGTGGAACTTCTGTTCATTACTCAGCCTAAAGAACCAGCATTTTATGCAGTTTGTTACATAAATTAATTTTTGATGCTTTGCATAAAACACTGACTGTTTGAGTTGAGTAATAGTCAGACGGGAGGGAAAGGAAGCTTAACCTTCAGTGTAAATATCAACCGCATTGAACTGATGACTGCATTCATGGGCTAACGTCTACCGTGGACATCAGTTAGAAATAAAAGGAGCAATTAAAATGGCAAGTTATCCTACCAATGGTGATGACCTCATCTTCTTGACTAACAATGATGAAATTATCGACGCTCTCGCTGGTAACGACTTCGTTTATGCCTATGGAGGTAACGACAAGATATTCGGCGGTGAGGGCAATGACGGCGTACTTGGGTATGGTGGCAATGACACACTGTATGGCGAAAATGGTAACGATTCCTTGAATGGCAATCAAGATAACGACACCCTATATGGTGGTGAGGGCAACGATATCCTTGGTGGCGGCGGCTATGATGACTCTGGCGATGACGATATGTATGGCGGTACTGGCAACGACCAAATGTATGGCGGTACTGGCAACGACTACCTTGATGGTTGGGAGGGTAATGACACCTTATATGGCGGGAATGATATTACCGGGACGGATAGTGGTAATGACGTCCTAGTGGCTTGGAAGGGTAACGACTTGATTTATGGAGGAGATGGTAACGACTGGCTAGATGGCTCTTACGACAACGACACCCTGTATGGCGGCGATGGTGACGATACCCTGGGTAACAGCGTTGTCCCAGAACCTGGTGACGACTTAATGTATGGGGAAGGTGGTAATGACCTACTTTATGGCGGCGACGGCAAGGATACCCTATACGGTGGCAACGGCAAGGATACCCTATACGGTGGCAATGGCAAGGATTCTCTATACGGTGATAGTGGAAATGACGAGCTGTATGGCGAAGCAGGGGATGACTACCTAGATGGCTGGACGGGTAATGACACCCTATATGGTGGGAGCGATATTACCGGGCTAAATAGTGGCAATGACGTCCTAGTGGCTTGGAAGGGTAACGACTTGATTTATGGAGGAGATGGTAACGACTGGCTAGATGGCTCTTACGACAACGACACCCTGTATGGTGGTGAGGGTAACGATACTTTGGGTAACAGCGTCGTCCCAGAACCTGGTAACGACTTAATGTATGGGGAAGGTGGCAACGACCTACTTTATGGCGGCGATGGCAAGGATACCCTCATCGGTGGCACAGGTAACGATACATTCGTTGGAGGCGCAGGGGATGACAGCTTAACGGGTGGTGGTGGTAGTGATAGGTTCCTTTACGATACAGGTGCTGCCTTTACGAGTGCCTCTGTCGGTAAAGACGTGATCACTGACTTTGTCCACAATACCGATAAGATTCTTCTAGACAAGACTACTTTTACAGCTATTAGCAGTGCAGCCGGTACTGGTTTTAGCCTCGTTAGCGAGTTTGCGATTGTTGGTAGCGATGCAGCAGCCGCAACAAGCGGTGCCGATATTATTTACAACTCTGTAAATGGCAACTTATTCTACAACCCCAATGGCTCGGCGTCGGGCTTTGGGTCAGGCGGTTTGTTCGCCACGCTAACAGGTCATCCAACACTATCAGCTAGCGACTTTGTGATTCAGGCATAGTAACGCAAGTGTCAAATCTGAGCTAAGCTTTGGAGTTTGGCGACATTAATAAACTTGGGGGTAATGACTTTATTACCCCACTTCGGCTGCTATAAGCCCTAAACAAACAAGCCTCTCTATATAAATAGACAGAGGATAGAGAGGCTTGCTGCAACCAAGCTGACGCGATCGCATCCATATCTCGCTAAGGAACACCGCACAGCCTTTTCAATTTTTCCGCTACTACAGCCTAGCTAGACGGTGCGATCGCTAGCGATTAGTCTACTATCGCTCCATCCGGCTTAAATCTCTGAGAAAGAACTGGACAGCGCTTAAGTAACTTTCGTCAGAGAGCTTAGAATTTGGCAATCTGTTTGCCTTCACCGCACTCTCAACAAGAGCTTCGGGACTCAGTTCTCCAGTTTGGTAAGCCATCAGAAACTGAGTATAACCGGGAATTCCTTGCTCGGAGAATTCACCCCGATAAGCTCGATAGACAAGATTGAAAGGTGTGATTTGATGTGCTTCTTTTGAGGTGCTGTCCATCTGTGTGCCATTAGGCACTGAAAGCACATCAGCTCTGGCAGCAGGTACAACCGTGGCAGAGATTAGGAGAATAGATAATCCCCCGCCAATTAAGCGTTTCATAAATTTTTTTTAAAATTGGGTGCTTCTTAAACGTACTCAAAGCCTAGAGACTACGCTTCTGACAAAGGGTGTAGCGCTAAAAAAAAACCAGCCTCTCCCAAGGAAGAGGCTCGATTTATAAAATGAAATGGAGCTAATTGGTTCAAACTTTACCCAGCAACCGCTAAAGCTCCCGCAACGGCTGAAGCGATCGCAGAAACGGATGCCGTGCCAAACAGCCACCAAGCCGCCGATGCTGCGGCTTTCCGCGTTTCTTCTGCCTGACGCTGAGCTTGATGCTTGACCTGCTCAATGCGTCGTTGGGCGTCCTGTTGCAGACGTTCTGCGCGGTGCAGCACGCTGTTACGGGTACGCTCAAATTGGTCAATGATTCGGTTGGCATCCGCTTCCGAGATATCCTCACGGGAACTCATGAGTGCAACTAAAGTATCCCGGTCAAACTGACTCAAGCGATCGCGCATCGCCTCAAACCCAGCACCGGGGTCATCAAACAACTTGCGCAGGTCAGCCTTGATGCCATCGTAGTTGAGTTCAGGGCGATCCAGGCTGTTGAGGTAGTTGCGGATTTTGGCAAAAATTCGGTCAACGGCGGCCTGGATGCTGAGTTGCAAATCGCGCATTTGTGCCATCATTTGGTCGCGAACGCCCAGGATTTGATCGACCACGCGGTTTACATCTGCCTCCGAGATATCCTCCCGTTGGGACAACAGCGCTACCAGGGTATCCCGGTCAAAGTGAGACAAGCGATCGCTCAAACTCGACATTCCAGCACGGGGGTCATGCAGCAGTAGCTGAACATCACGCTTAATCGAGTCGGGATTGAGTTCGTCCTTCCCAGTCGAACGCAGGTAATCAGCGATCGCACCTTGGAAATCTTGTACCTGACGCTGAGTCCGTCTGGCAAGACGTCGGGGTGCTTTGACGATGTTGCGAATTGTGGATTGTACCTGGTCAATGATCTGATTGACTTGCTCCTCACTCAAATCCTGACGTTGAGAGAGCAACTTGACTAAGGTATCCCGATCCACACGCGCCAAACGTGATCTGAGTGCATAAGCACCCGCTCTCGGATTTTCCAGCAATCGGGTTAAGTCTCGCTGAATACCTTCGGGGTTGAGTTCGGCTTTACCCGTAGACCGCAGATAATCGGCAATAGACGACATCACTTGGTCGTATTGCTCTTTAGCTTTTCCTGCGATTTGTTGGGGTGCGTGACTGACACGAGTCCACCCTCTTTCTATGCGATCGAGCGTTTGATTGATTTGCTCTTCACTTAGGTCTTGACGCTGGTTCAATAGCTGCACCAACGTATCGCGGTCAAAGCGAGCAGCTCTCGCCCGAAGGGCAGCTAATCCTGCTCCTGGGTGATCCAAAACCATTTTCAGCTCCCGCTCAATGTGATCGGGATTGAGTTCGGCTTTGCCGGTGTCGCGTAGTAAGGACTGAACTTTGAGCCACTGAGCTTCAATTTGTGCCTTGGCAGCTTCTTGGAGTTCCTGAGATTCAACCAAAGCGCGATCGCGTGCTCGTTCTAACTGAGGGATAATCGCGTCCGCTTCCTCCAGCGTTAAGTCCTGGCGCTGACTCAGCATCTTAGCCAAGGTAGAGCGATCGAACTGAGCCAGACGATTGTTCAGGTCTCCATAATCCGCATCTGAGTCTTCCAGAATCGGTTTGAAATGGAGCTGAATTTTTTCTGGAGTTAGGTCTTCTTTGGGAGTCGTGAGCAGATATTGTTCCACTTCGTGATATAGAGCAAGCGTTCGCCCTCGCTCTTGAGCCGCCCTCGCTTCAGTCAAAACCTCCAACCGAATCGCTTCTAGCGAGTTGGAAATGTCTCTAATTTGCTTCTGAGTAAACAGACCCTTCTGTTGCAGCAAGTCTGCAAAATCTGACCGATTCAACGGCTCCAATTCATCAGCTACAGTTCCTGGGTCAGCGGCTGGGTCATAAAGTACATCCCTAAACTCCCGCTCAAGAATGACCCGATTCGTCATCTTCCAGACAGGAGTATTGAGCAGGTAGTCTTCCACATCTGTCCGAACCGTGCTATGCGGTAAAACCGATGTATCACTGCTCACCTGAGCGGTAATTTTACCCGCTTGGTCACCCACTTGGTCTCTGACCTTTTTCAGTTGACCGACCACTTTTTCCACATCCAAATCGGACAGATCGGTTCGTCCCATCACCAATCCAATCAGGCTGTTCACCCCCAGCGTCATCGCCTGAGCGACCGGACCAGCAGGCTGTTGCTCTTTCTCCTGGGACTGACGGCGTTGGCGCAATTCTCCAACGAGTTCGTCCAGCTTCTGACTAAAGTCCCGTCCTAGCAGTTGCTGTGCCGTAGAATTTTTCAGGTAATCGACCAATTCCCCCATTGCATCTCTTTGCGGGGGTAGCTGGTTCACCGTTTTCTTCCAAGCGGCTTCGAGCTGATCGGCAAGCCGATTAACATCCCGTTTGGATAAATCAGTACGGCTGCTCACTAAATCCACAAACGTCTGCCGGTCAATATCGCGGAGGTTGCCACTCTTAGCAATTTCCCTCAAATTCGGGTCATTGAGTAAGTTTTCAAATTCAGAGCGAATGGCTTGCACATTTAACTCTGGAGGCCGCAGCGCTTGTAGGTAATCCTCAACGTTCTCCCGAATACTTACCGGGTCAATGGCTGAGGTCAATTCACGGCGGAAAGCACCAGCAGCGGCTTCAGCTGTAGCCACCACTTGCCGACTGGCAACACCACCGCCAATCGCAGCAGTAGCCGTCCCCACAATCGCTTGAAAGCCGGAAATTGCGGCATGGACGACTGACCCGACGAGAGAACCCACGGTGGTCGCACTGACCACAACCAAGAGTGAGAAGTAGGTAGCCCAAATCACTAGACCAACGATCGCTCCGAACCACCAGCGATCAAATAAGCTCAGTTTCACCGCCAAGAAACAGGCAATGAATAGGGCAATGGTAACAGTCACCACCGTCCAAACCCCTACACCGGTGCTAATTTTGCGAATCGTACCGCCCAGGCTTTCGTCATCATCTTTATCTGAATCTGAATGGGATGGACGCCCCAAGTAAGAAATACCCAGGGCAACGGAGAGGTTGGTTAACAATAGCTGAAAGCCGAACGCCAACAATACTCCAGACAGCAACGCTGTAAAAAATTTGGGCCCACTAAAGACCAGAGCCGCTTTCTCTGCCGTGTCAATATCGGTAGCGGATGGAGCCACCTGTGCCAACCACGATATCCAGCTACTGCTTTCCAGTGCTATTCCCCCACTGTCAAACATGATTTTTTCCTCGTCAAAATTTTTATGTTGCGTAAGTCTAAAGATTCTTGAATCAAGAGCCTCTGATTTCGAGCGAATTAACTTATACCGTTCAGAATCGTTGGCTAGGAGGGTCTAAGTCATCTCCCCACGGTGTGAAACAGTCGAGTCTGTATCTCTGCCACCGTGGTACAGTTGAGCGATCGACCAGAAGAAATCTAGCTGTTTGAGCGGTTGCGACTTACTAGGATTGTTGGTTGAATCTTGGCGGATGTGGTGGTAGACCCGAACGGACTCGGTCTTGTGGCGGGGGATGAGGCGATTGTCCTGCTCGATACGGTGGGTCTGTTTTTTTTGATGTTTATGGCGGGCTTGGAAACCAGCCTCCAAGACTGAAATACAACGCCGACAAAGCGGCTATTTTGGGGTTAGCAACTTTTGTTATTCCGATAGTTCTGGGGACGGATTGAATGTTGCTCTTAGAATACTGCCTACTGGCTTCAATAGTAACTCAATGTAAATAGCGTATATGTAAATGAAAAAGGTTGGAAAGGCAAAAGCCTCCCAAGGGAAACTGGGTCATCCAGAACACAGCAAGAATTTGAGCGACTCGTATCGGTCGGTCGCTCAAAGTGCAACGCATGTCCTCATTGAGACCTGAAACTATTGGAAATTAATAAATTATAGCCGTCATTAATCTTCTAAAGAGCTTATCGATTAGGGCAAGAGGCTCCTGCGGAATTGGAACTAAATTCCCTTAAAATGAGCTGAGTAGTATTGTTGAAGAATATAGATAATTGACCTGTAAAGTTAGCATTAGCTGATTCTTGATTTCCTCCAAATGACCTTGTAAAACTTGTTTGGCTGGGTAGAAATGTTATGTTTGAGCTATTGAATGGATCAAGGAGAAAATCACTACTATTGACAGAATCTAATCCAGAGGTAAGGGTTAAGAATGCTAAGGGATTATTCAAGTCATTAGCATCAAATAACTGGAACGCTATACTTCCAAAAGCATTTGCCACTTCAGAGTCAGAATCCACGCTAGTGTTTAGCTTTAACAATCCCTGAAAGTCCAGAGAAAATGTTTCGCCTGCTCCAACGCTGAAGTTGTAACCGGCTAGTCTTGCAGAACTTTGCGCCGTCCCCGAGTAGTCACTTCCATTTCCCTGAACTGTACTGAGAGATTGACTGAAGGCTGTTGTTCCAGAGGGACGAGATGAGTCGATGGTAAAATTCGCATCCGATTGGGATTGGGTAACAACTTGACTATTATTGGTATTGGTACTCGGCGAAGTATTAGAGGTTTTCGCGGTCTCAATGGTGAGAGGGTTATGGCTAAAATTGCTAAACTCTAGAGTTGCCTGAGAAGTAGCTAGAGTAGCAGCCAAGCCTGGTAATGCAACGAATACCGAGCCAGTAACTAAAGGCGTAAGGCATAACAATAAGCGCTGCACTAGTTTCTGATTGACTTTCATGGATGCCTCTCTTGGATTTCAATAATTTTCAGACATTAACCCTCGTTTCAGCCTAAGTCCCTGATAAATTTTGTCGAAAAAGCACCCGTATTTTGGCTTCAATTTTATTACCTTAACTGAACATTTATTTCTTAAGTTGATGTTTCAGTTTTCCAAAGTAACGATATCAGGCTTAAAGTTCGGGTGACTAAGATTTTGATGCTCAGCTCGCTTGCTCAAGCGGTTAACTCTCCACAACATTATCCTACTGCTGGACGACTAACTTAGCTGTAAAGTTGCTATGAGCATATGCAACTTCTATTTAAAGATTCTTGTAAGTTCAGTTTTTCCCTAAAATTACCGCTCTTCAAAAAATAAGCAAACATCTCTGAAATCCTTATGAATGATGGCTTGCGTCTATTTGATCACAGCTTATATTGATTTAGATCACAGACGATTTAAAATTTCAATCACTTCGATTTTGATAAATATGAATTCTCA
>NZ_DATNPA010000005.1:0-2641 GCF_036703385.1 Allocoleopsis sp.
CCGTACCAACAGCAAAGGCATCTAATTTATAGCCAAACAAGCCGGCTCGCGTGTTATTGGAACCTGCATAGGCTGAATCTTTACCAACGGCGGCTGCCACAGCAGCATTCTCAACATTACCTGTTGTAGGATCGAGTTGGAAAGATGCGGAACCAGCGACACCTCCTTCACCGGCTAAGGCACTAGCAGCAAAACCTAATGCAGCGGCAGTAACTGTAAGAACGTTAACTAAAAGCTTAGATTTAAGGTTCATTTTTCTACCTCTTTAAATGTGGAAATGTTTTCAAGGTTTCTCGCTCTGACAATGATGCAAATCTGTGAAGAAATCATTGTTTTTGGGCTGGGATAACCTTGTCGATCTCAAGATAATTCAGTTCACTATGATTGTCGGTAAGGAAGAGGTGAGAAAAAAGTGAGATGTTTGTAATTACATTGCTAAAAACGGCTACAATTCCTATGATGACGCGTTCGCATCTGCGTGCAATCGACGTTTTTTAATCTTTCTTCACTTTAGATTACAAATCTATATAATTATCTTTGTCTTAGATCCCGGCTGACCTAAACCTGTGAATACCTGGCTGTCTGACAAAAGCCCCTCCAACGGCGAAAATACGTAATGTGGCATCAAGGCTTTGAAAAAATGCGTCAAGCAGTCAGTGTTAACACTCATCAACTTTTCCGGATTTAAACGAAGAGTGTCCGTAAGCCAAAGTAGGAGTTAGGAGGAGCAGAATTTGGGTAAATCCCAACGTGAAGTAAAAAGAAGTAGGATGAGGTAAAAAAAAACAGGGTGAAGTATGGCGAAGTAGAGCTAACTTTACAATAGGATATGAAGAGTTCTGTTTAATAGAAAATTTGTGACAAAATAGGCTCTACTCAAATAAATCTCTGGATCGTAACCTAGTAGTAAGTCTTTGGTTATTCGTGCTCCTCTGGATTCTAGTGTATTAAGTCTCAGATTCCAATCGTAGCGACAAGTAACGAGATAGCCAAAATGACAATAGAAGAAATTCTTTTAACATTAGAACTCACCCTGAATCCCATCGATCTCAATCCGGTTCAAGAACTGGTGATCCATCAGGCTTGGGAGGGGAAAACTTATTCACAAATTGCTGAAACCGCTGGATACAGCGCTGATTATATCAAGTCAGTTGGATCTCAGTTATGGCAGTGGCTTTCAAACCTTTTGGGAGAACCTGTAACGAAGCGAAATTTCCGTTCTGTACTGAAGCGCCGAGCACGTCAACTTCAAGAGAGAATTCCTCAACCCCACACCTCAATTTCTCATCCTCAAGCTTGGAGCGAATCTCTTCCTCGTTGCTTCTTCGGACGTGCTGAGGAACTCGCTACCTTAAAAAAATGGATTGTGCAGGACAGATGCCGCTTAGTAGCCATCATAGGAATGACAGGTATAGGCAAAACAGCTTTAACAGTACGCTGCGCTGAACAAATCGAAAGTGAGTTTGACTATGTTATTTGGCGATCGCTCCAACAAGTTCCTCCAATTGATGACTTCTTAGTGGATTGGTTGCGCGTTTTGTCAAATGGGCAAGAAATAGACCTACCCCAGGAAACAAACAGCAAAATCTCTCTTCTGCTTACTTACTTACAGAAGTATCGTTGTTTACTAGTCATTGATGATTGTGAATTGGTTTTACAGAAACATCAAGGCTATGCCCAACTCCTGCAACAAATTGGGGAAAAATACCATCAAAGCTGTCTGTTATTCACGAGTCGTCAAACGAGTTCAGACCTGAGATTTAATGAAAAAGATGGCTCACCAATTCGCTCGTTAACCCTTACAGGGTTGAGTTTAGCAGAAGCACGAGAAATTCTGAGAGTTGCCGGAGTGTCTTGCTCTCAATCAGTAGCCGATCGCCTGATTGAGCGTTATGCCAGTAATCCGTTAGCTCTGAAAATTATAGCAACCGTAATTCGCGATTTATTTAACCGGGATGTTACTCAGTTTTTGGCACAAGACATCTGCATCTTTGACCAGCTAGGAGGAGTGTTAAACGAGCAATTGACTCGTCTAACGGCTTTGGAATGGCAAGTAAAATGTTTACAGATGATTTATCGAGAGTAGTTGAGAGCAAGCCATCCTCCGCCTATATCCAGAAACTACCTTAAATACAGTAGAGCGATCGCATCTTTAAGCCATCGCTTTTGGTCGCACGCTAATCTTTCTTTTTAGGTGGGGTTACAGGTTTTTCCTTTTTAGCGGATAGTACAGGTTCCAACAAGTTCGGAAATCTAGGTTTTCTGCCTCCTGGAACTTTAGTTTCAACCCACAAATCTTCTTTTTCTTTCTTATAAGCCTTTCGACTATCTCCTTCAACAGTTTGCAATGACCCCCAAATCATTGCACCACCGGCAGAAAGCAAAATAATTGCTAAAAAATCACCAATAGTCATTTTAATACCTCAGATAGTTTGGACATTTTTTGATTGGGTCATGCTATTTATCTATTTTGTGAATCTAAAAGTATTTGATAATGCTCGATATTGTTTATGCTTTCAGCTTTATCTTAAGGACGCAACCGAAGTTTTGGAACTTAATATCCGAAATTAAATATATCTCTAGAAACCCAGCGCAGCAAGGACTACAAGATTTGACAGCCCAATAAAAAGTATTTATTGTA
>NZ_DATNPA010000006.1:0-8001 GCF_036703385.1 Allocoleopsis sp.
AGTCGGTAACGATCCAACGGCGACTCAGTTCCTCAACGCGTTAGACGATCAGTTGCAAGGTGTCGGGGCACAGTTTGATATCTGTGACGCAATTACGATGGATGACATGGCGGATCTAACCTTGTCGGAAGTGCTGCTTAACGCCATCAACGATTAGGAGATGACTCATCGCTGTTTTCTCAAGAGCAGCTTTAAGGGGAGTAGGGAATAGGGAGTAAGGAGTCTCAAACCCACGTCTCGTAAGAACGTGGCATTGGAGCTTTGATGTTTGATTTCGTGGGCTTTAAACCCACGATTGAAGTCCTCTTTTCCCCGATTCCCCACTCACGACTCCCTACTCCCCAAACTGAGAGTTTTTGTAAAAAAATTTAATCATAGCCGAGGAGTAATCTTCTGGCTATTTTTTATGGCGCTGAGTCAGGAGTGAAGCACTAGATTTGGAGTGAAGCCGGAGGAGGGTTCCCCATATCTACACATGTAAGGGGAAAGCTGTGGCGATCGCACAAGTTCACAGCCCCAATCCAGGGTGCTGCCCTCAGGCGTTCTCGTGGCTCAAGTTGGGAAATTTCACCTCCCCATTTTTTTCTCAAGGATTTAGCATATAGGGGTGACTGAACTGTACTATCCCTTACGCTCTCTAAGGGAGGGCAACTGGTTTAAGCTGATCTGCGGAGCCAGCTTCCAACACCTCCCTGCTGTACGAAACCTCACCTTGGCTTACACCCTCGCCGGTGCTGATTGTATCGATGTCGCAGCTGATCCGGCGGTGATTGCGTCGGCTTTAGACGCCTTACAAGTAGCCACTGAATTCGGTGAGGAAGCCCAGGCGCGAGGATTTGGATTCAGTCATCGACCGTTGCTGATGGTGAGCTTAAATGATGGAGAAGACCCCCATTTTCGCAAAGCCGAATTTGACCCAGAATTGTGTCCAGCCGACTGTCCTCGTCCTTGTGAAACGATTTGCCCAGCACAAGCCATTGTTTTCCAAACCGCTAATCATAACATCACAGCAGGAGAACAGGAAAGCAAATTAACAGCAGGGGTGAGTTCTAGCATTCCACATGACCAATCCCAAATGGGTAGCGAAAAGACTCATGATGGGAAACCTGAACCAACATCACCCCCCCTCAACCTACCCGTCTCACAGGACAGCGAAAAACCCAGAACGACACAGGGTTTCTCTGGAGTAATCGACCAACGTTGCTATGGTTGTGGTCGCTGCCTGCCGATTTGTCCCAGTCAGCTCATCTATACTCGCTCCTATGTTTCGGCTCCGGAGGCGATCGCACCACTGATTTTACCGTCTGGCGTTGATGCCCTAGAAATTCATACAAAAGTCGGACACTTCACCGATTTTCAACGCTTATGGAAAGCGATCGCACCGTGGGTGAATCGGCTCAAACTCCTGGCAATCAGCTGTCCAGATGGTGACGGTTTAATCGATTACCTCTGGGAACTTCATGAACTCATTATGCCTCTACCCTGCCCCCTAGTCTGGCAGACCGATGGTCGTCCGATGAGTGGGGATATTGGCATCGGCGCGACTCGTGCTGCCGTAAAACTCTCCCAGAAAGTCCTCTCGGCTAGATTACCTGGATACGTCCAGCTGGCTGGGGGTACGAATGCTCATACCGTGATGAAGCTAAGAGCCACTGGGCTACTCAATGAACGGGAGATAGAAAATGGAAAGGATGAGAAGATAACTCAAATCCAAAATCCAAAATTCTATGTGGCAGGTATTGCTTACGGTAGTTACGCTCGTGTCTTACTTTCACCAATCCTAGAGAAATTAGAACAACCTAATGGGGAAGCTGTTGATGCAAATCTCGAATCGTTGCCAAATCCAAGCCTTGGATACCTGGAAGCATTTCCCAGTCTGCTCTGGCAGGCTGTGGCAACCGCTCATTCTTTAGTTTCCCAACTGAAATCACCCAAGTAAAATGACCCTAACCAACACCTAACTGAACCAAATCGTTGACTAAAACTAGATTTTCAAAACGCCCACAGATAAGAGCAGCGATCGCTGTTTTAAGACAACCCTATGGTGTATTCCGACGCAGTCAATCTCTCTGATCAACAAGTGCCATCTAATCAAGAATCATCGGTTGTAAAAGAAAACATTACTTCACCAAGGATGCAGATTACAGACGACCTCCAAAAGTTGCTGGATATTTTACCGGAAGACATTCGCTTAGCATTGGAGAGACACCCGCAGCAAGACAGTCTGATTGAGGTGGTCATGGATTTGGGTCGGTTTCCAGAGGTACGGTTTCCCAATGGGGCAGAGTACCTTTTTGAAACCCCAGTCACTCAGGAACAAATTAATCATTGTGTTCAGCGCGTAGGACACTTTAGCGGAGATAACCGTGCGGGAATTGAGCGAACCCTGCACCGGATTAGCGCGATGCGCAACCGTCCTGGTGAAATTATTGGCTTAACCTGCCGTGTTGGTCGAGCGGTTTTTGGAACCATCGGCATGATTCGTGACTTGGTGGAAACTGGTCAGTCGATTCTCATGCTGGGGCGTCCGGGTGTGGGTAAAACCACAGCTTTGCGGGAAATTGCCAGAGTCTTAGCCGATGATTTACATAAACGGGTTGTAATTATTGATACCTCGAACGAAATCGCAGGTGATGGTGACATTCCTCACCCAGCGATTGGTCGAGCCAGACGGATGCAAGTCGCTCGCCCTGAACTTCAACATCAGGTGATGATTGAAGCGGTGGAAAATCACATGCCTGAAGTCATCGTAATTGATGAAATCGGGACGGAACTCGAAGCGCTGGCGGCTCGAACCATTGCGGAACGAGGTGTGCAGCTAGTGGGTACCGCTCACGGCAATCGCATCGAAAATTTGATTAAGAATCCAACCCTTTCCGATCTGGTGGGTGGTATCCAGGCGGTAACTTTGGGGGATGACGAAGCAAGACGCCGAGGTTCTCAGAAAACGGTTTTAGAGCGTAAAGCTCCCCCAACCTTTGATATTGCCATCGAAATGCTGGAGCGGCAGCGCTGGGTTGTCCATGAAAGTGTTTCGGATACCGTAGATGACTTACTGCGAGGTCGTCAGCCGAATCCGCAAGTGAGGACGGTGCATGAAAATGGGAAAGTGATAATTACCCGTGAATTTCCGACGGCTCCCGTAGCAACGCCACCGGATAGAAGTGGACTCTCTTCAACGGCGACCAGAACGACTGGCTGGCGAGCGTCTGGACAGATGAAACCTTTATCGCGTCCATTAGCAGAACCGTATTCCGAAAATCGCAAGTTTGAGCAACTGCTCAATCAATCCTGGCAGGAGCAAGATGACTTTGGCAGTCATGTCAGGATACCTGGACCCAATGGGGAGGATTTGCCGCTCCATGTTTATCCCTATGGCGTTAGTCGCCATCAACTCGAACAGGTGATTCGGGTACTCAGCTTGCCGGTGGTGTTGACCAAGGATATGGATAGTGCGGATGCGGTGTTGAGCTTGCGATCGCATATTAAAAATCACGGTAAGCTGCGCTCCATTGCCAAAGCGCGTCATGTGCCCATTCACTCGGTGAAAGCCAGCACGATTCCTCAGATTACCCGCGCCTTGCGGCACATGCTGGACATGGACGACCCCAGTATGCCTGAGGTGACAGATTTGCGCTTGTTTACCCAAAGCGGCACTGAGGACGAAATCGAGGCACTGGAAGAAGCTCGCCTTGCGGTTGAGCAAATTGTGCTACCCAAGGGGCAACCGGTCGAGTTGCTGCCGCGATCGCCAAAAGTGCGTAAGATGCAACACGAGCTGGTTGAACACTATCGCCTCAAATCCGATAGTTTTGGCGATGAGCCCAATCGGCGTTTGCGGATTTACCCCGCCTGAGGAAACTGGGTTGGAGCTTAGAAGGTTGAAGGTTGAAGGTTGAAGGTTGAAGGTTGAAGGTTAGAAAACTCGTTAATTAGGCAACTTTCAACCCAAAAAACCTTCTAACTTTCAACTTTTCTTCCAAATTGTCGAAAAAGGCTTGACACTTTGCGGGTACGAGCTGTTACCATAAGCAAGGTGACACTAATGGGGCGTAGCCAAGTGGTAAGGCAGCGGGTTTTGGTCCCGCCATTCCTAGGTTCGAATCCTAGCGCCCCAGTAAGATAAATAGTTGATCAGCTAAGCTTAAACCGTTTAGTTTTCTCTCGGAATCACAAGATTAAGAGGTCACAGGGATTGCAGGAGCAACTTGAGTAGCGTAATCTTCTTTTGAAGAGCGATCGCAAGAAGTTAGCCGCTTGAATCTAAAGAGGTGCGGAACGTGAACAAGTTCATGCGACCCATTTTTCATGGGCAGTTATCCCTTATCGCTGTCGTTGGGGCGATTACCATTAGTATCCTCAACGGAGCAACCACCGCCGTACAAGCCGCTCAAACTGTGGTAATTCGTCGTGGCTCTTCCAGCCAATCCATCCCCTTGGCTGACCTCAAAACTTTAGCTGAAACAGGAAACGCTTCACCCAATCTCCAAGATTATGCACGAAGGTTGCGTCCTCAGGAACGAGAGACAGTCCTCTCTGCACTTAAAGCAAACTTCAATATTAGCCCGGTAGCCATTCGTCGGTTCCTCGATACTCAAACCGGTAATTTACTTGTCTCGGAGCTTGCTGGCGCAACCTCTCGCTCAGATCGGGTGGGTGAGCTATTGATTAAATCAGCACTCGTTTCAGGAGCCTTAGCCCCGAAAGGACTTTCTCTGATTAGCTTTATTGAAGCTTATGACAGCCCCCGCCTCGAAATCGATCTGAATCGCACATTTCAGGTTGCAAAAAACTTTAATCGAGCGTTTTGGCAAACTCAGGCGTTTATGGCGGCGATTTCTCCCCAACTTGCGCCCCAGCGCCCTCAGATGAGTATCCCCTTTGACCCCACCCAAGCTGGAAACGCCAGTGTACAGGTGCTGAAATTAAACCTGAATGATCGGCAGCGCCGCCGGGAAATTCCGGTTGATGTTTACTGGTCAACAGAAGCTTCTCCCAAGAAACCGATCATTGTCTTCTCTCATGGGCTGGGTTCAATTCGCACAGACATGCGTTACTTAGCACAACACCTAGCTTCTCATGGTTATGTCGTCGCCGCCTTAGAACATCCAGGGAGCAACGAGACTCATGTGAGGCAGGCACTGAAACTTAAAGCTCCACTCCTAGAAGCTGAGGAATTTTTAAATCGCCCTAAAGATATTAGCTTTGTCCTCGACGAACTCCAATCGCTCAACCAAAAATCAGGGCCACTCCAAGGGAAACTAGCACCTGATCTGGCAATGGTTATTGGTTATTCTTTCGGGGGGGCGACGGCGCTATCCCTTGCAGGGGCAGAGTTACAACTCACCCAGTTGAAACAACGCTGTCCTGGGGATGTGCTGGCTAACAGTCTTGGAGAAAATGCTCAATGCTGGGCGAAGGCGCTGCCCGAAGATAGCTATCAACTGCGCGATCCAAGGATAAAAGCTGCGATCGCACTTTCTCCAACCGCTTCTATACTATTTGGCGAAACTGGCTTAACGAAAGTCGCTGTTCCCACTCTGATTGCAGCTGCTTCTGCCGATAAAACAACGCCAGCTTTAACCGAACAGGTAGTTACCTTCGATCAAATGCCATCTCCAAAATGGCTGGTTGGTTTTGTTGGCGCGACCCATTTGAGTGTAAAAGATCCCGATACAACCCTTGCTCAGTCGCGTGAGCCGAGTACCCTATATAGTGGGGGTGAAATTGTCGGTGAGCAATCTGTTGAAGTCCGCAACTACGTAAAAGCGATCGCTCTGGCTATGGCAGCACAACTAACGGATGAAGCGAGCAACTACGCCTTCGTTCTGACACCAAACTATGCTCAGTACGCTTCTACAGAACGCTTTCCTATTCGCCTAGTGACTGAGATTCCACCTAACGCGAAAGCAATTCTTCAACAATTCGTCCAAAATCAATCAAATTCCCAGGATTTGTTAAATTTATCTAAACTCAGGTAGAAGAAGTTATTCTTCTCAGAAGAGATTGGAAGAATAAATACAATACCTTGGCTAGGCGAGCAAGGGATGAGCCGTGAGCCAGAAAAAAGACTGTCCCATCATGAGAGGAAAATATAGGAACTCAAGGTGATGCTAGAGGAGTGAAGAGCGCACTCAATTATCAGTCAAAAGCATACTCTATAGCCCAGTTATCGCGGCTGGGCTTTTTGCTTGGAACATTTAAGGCGATGCTTTTTCCCACGCTAGGTGCGAGCTAACCGGAAGTTACACCAGAAAATTCGACGCAAACGCTTTAAAGCACCGACTTCAGACGTATTCAGTTCCCCGCCCTGCATAGCGATCGCACATGAAAACTTTATAAATTCTTTATGCATTCTTCATATAAAACTTCAGAAATGAACAATTATCCTGTTTCACAAATTTTTCACACTCGATTGATAGGCTTTAATTGTTTCGGTAATCACCTATCCAACGCTCTCCCTGTGGCAAGGGGGAGCATTTTTTTGTCAAATTCTGAAAGAGCAGACACTCTTAGTTTATTTCACAAATTATTCACACTCGCTTAGTAGGCTATAGATGAGTGTAGAAGTAGGCCCTCTTAACTGCCTCAAGAGGGCTTTTTTGTTTTTTGTGACTAGGTCGCTAATATATTGTTTTTATCTGAGATGTAATATTACGTCAGGATAATTACCCGGAATAAAAACCATCTGCAATCATCAACACAGAGAAGTTTATACTATGGTTATTTAAACCAACATGATACAAAACGATTTTCGTTTTCAAATAAGGCTTTCAGCATTGTTGCTATTCACGAACCATTTGAAAATGCTAGATATTGAAGTATTTCAAGAGTTAATCATAAGCAGAATGAGCCAAAAGAGGATGATCGCTTGTCATTAACATCATTTTACCTGAGTTCGATATAAGCTGGAAGCCTTATTTGCCGTAGGGAGTTAGAGCCTGAAACGTTTATTCTTTCGTTGAGACGCTTCTTATACCAATTTGATTGGAGAAGGTGGTAGATGTGCCTAGGGGAGAATGGGGAGAGATTTTCTACAGGCGGATAATGTGTCGTAACATCAGTATTAAATCGGTATTATGTCGAATTCAGGTCATTTTGAGTCCCTCAACCTTCTAAGGCCACCTGTTCAACAAACTTCTGGACTAAAGGCACCTGAAAACTATAGGTGTCTTCTGTTTTTTCCAGTACCTCTTTGCCTATCAATCGGCGCAAGGCGGGTTTGTCTGAAGCGTTGGGTGTCTCTCCTTCAATAAGGCGTAAGAGTAAATCGCGATCGCTCTGCGCCAAACTTCCCCACAACTCTCGAAAATACATCCCACCCGTTTCAATAGCTATGGGCATACAGGTGAAAACATCTTCAGCGGTAGCCAACTGTCGCTTATCACGATTCAGGCGATCCACCACAACGGAACACATCAGCTGCACTAGATAAGGTTGGCAGCGAGTCACGTTGATAATGGCGTCTACCGCAGTGGGTTCGTAGATCTTGGGAAATTCCTGTATTGGCTGCACAATCAGCTCACGGGCGGCGGTTTCTTCCAGGTAACTCACTCGTAAAGCACGGGTGTTAATTAAGTAATCACTCCAGTATGTAGGAAGTTGATCAAGAGTGTGAGAGCCGCTAAACAGTAATGTCCACTGCCGTCGATGTTGCAAAACATAGCGTAAAAAGTTGAGAGGTGCTCGACTGTTTGTAGTATCCACAACTTCACTTAAACGCTCATATTCATCTAAACACAGAAGAAAACGCTTACCGGGGATAGTATGCTCGATTTGTTCTAGCCAGCTTTGCAAAGCTGGAAAGGGGTCTTGAGCAAGTTTGTCAGCATTGGGGTAGGGAAGATGAAGATTGCGAGACTGCCTTGCCGCCGCAATAATTTCTGACGCCAGGTATTCTGCCAATCCTTTAAGGGTTGTAGCACTTGCACCTCCCTGCAAATCTACTAGTAAGGGCACCAATTCCGACCCTACCTTTTGAGGTAAATACTTTAGAGTAGA
>NZ_DATNPA010000007.1:0-2907 GCF_036703385.1 Allocoleopsis sp.
GTGAGCGATCGCACCGTGCGAAACTACTGGATTCGACTGCAAGATGCTCTGGGCGTCTATGACGAACCGGGTAAAGAACTGAGAATTCAAATTGAACTCGCAGCCCGAAAAATCGGATTGATTAGTTGATGAAGGTGACGCTTTCTATTAAGGTAAAGCTCTGGAAGAAAATCAAGCAACAACTGAAACTCTGGCGTGAAGTCGCGCTGCCAGGACTCTCCGTCGTGGGACTGGTAATGCTTGCTCGGTCAATGGGATTACTGCAATCGCAAGAGTGGCTCGCCTTCGATCAATTGCTCCGCCTGCGACCTGCCGAAACCGTCGATACGCGGATCGTAATTGTGGGCATTGATGAAGACGACATCAACTATGTGGGAGGCTTTCCTATACCAGATAGCCAGCTCGCTAAACTACTAAATATTCTACAAACCTACAAACCTAGAGTAATCGGTCTCGATATTTTTAAAAATCAAAATAGGAATCCAGAGCGTGCACAACTGGGTTCAGCTTTGAGAGAGAGTCCAAATCTTATTGGAATTGAAGTCGTTTTAAATCAGAAAGAGACGTTTAACGTGAAACCACCGCCAGAGATACCTCCGGAGCGAGTGGGTTTTGCCGATCTAATTGTTGACCCGGATGGCAAGCTGCGACGCAGTATTCTGGCGAGTAAAACTTACACTGGAGAACTGAAATACTCCCTATCCTTGCGTCTGGCACAAGCCTATTTACACAAGGAAGGAATTGCGTTTCATCATGGTAGTCGCTCTTACGATCCCATTCAATTTGGCTCATTGAAGTTGCCCCGCTTTGGGCCCAATTGGGGAGGATATGTAGGAGCTGATGCTAATGGTAATCAGGTACTGCTGAACTTTCGCTCTCATCGGCAGCCCTTTCGCACTCTATCTCTTAGAGATGTTCTCACTCGGAAAGTTGAGCCGAATTGGATTCGCGATCGCATTGTGATTATTGGCATGACCGCCTCCAGCGTCAAAGATAGTTTTATCACTTCAGCGGTTAAAGGTACACTCTACACCACCGATGTAGGGGTCGAGGAGTCTTCTAACCAGTATCAATGGATTTATGGAGTGGAAGTTCACGCTCATGCCACCAGTCAAATTCTCAGTAGAGTATTAGACAAACGACCTTTATTAATGGTTTGGTCAGACATTTGGGAGTATTTGTGGATTTTAGGTTGGGGTTTATTGGGCATTATTCTGGGTTTGATGCTGCAATCGCCCTGGAAAACCTTCTCAAGTCTTGGGGTCGCTAGCTTCGCACTCATTGGGATTTGTTATATTTTCCTCGTAATGGGTTGGTGGATTCCCTTGGTGCCAACCTTGTTAGCGCTTTCGGGTGCGGGACTGACGGCATCGTTTTTTGACCGGGATTTGAGAACCCTGCTCGAACAGCGCAGTTTAACGCTGAAGCGCTCCTTTGAGGCAATCCACAACGGCCCTCTGCAAAGTCTGGCTGTCATGTTAAGGAGTCTCGGTGAAGAAGAGGTATCAACAGAGGAATTGCGATCGCAACTTCAACAATTGAACCAAGAGTTACGCAGTATTCCCGATTCTCTCTCTCAAGAAATGCTAAATCGCAATGACAGTCTCTGTCTAGAGGGAAATGTGGTTCTCGATTTACAGACTCCAATTGCTGAGCTGCTCTATCAAGTTTACGACCTTACCTTAAGAAGAAACTTTCAAGGATTTGCCACAATCCTGAGTTTTATTCCTCCCAATTTTGAGCCACTAGAAGACAGCCACTTAAGTACAGCTAAAAAGCGATGTTTATGCCTATTTTTACAAGAAGCTCTGTGTAATGTGGGTAAGCACGCCAAAGGAGCCACTCGTCTTGATGTAATCTGTACGCGAGAGCCATCCTGGTATTGCCTGAAAATTATTGATAATGGAGCTGAAATTATTTGTGAATCCAACTATACAGGTGGCAGGGGAGGAACCAATCAAGCTCACGAGATAGCCCGACAATTGAGGGGTAAGTTTCGGCGATTTCCACACTCTCCTCAAGGCACTGTCTGCGAGTTGACTTGGCCGATAGCAATGGCTTGGTGGCAGCGATTCTAAGAAGGAAAAGTTTTAGCTTTGCTCATAAAAGAGGCTTAGAGGAATATCATGGCTCAAATATTACAGTTTTTGCACAAATGGTTGAGGAGCAGCGTCGCCATCCATGTTACTTTGAGCTTATTGCTATTGATGCCTACAGTAGCGCTAGCTGGCGGTAATAATTCTGATGACCCTCCACCGAAGACGACGGGCACTTCAGGCGGTTCTAGGGGGTGTGAGACTCAAACCGAAACATCGTTAAGTAGCATTCCAGCCCTCATCTTACTTGCACCTACCCAACGCTACGGTCAAACGGTTGAAACTCGTCCCACCTTCGCTTGGTTTGTACGCGATTCTGGTTCCTGGCAAATGGAGTTTCGGCTCTATGAGTATGACCCAGATACTCAACAACCTAAGTTGGTCAAAGAGATTAAAGATGAAAATTTTAAAAGTTCGCCGGGAATTATGATGCTATCTCTGTCTAGTCCAGAATTGTCAGTTGGTAAAAAGTATCTTTGGCAAGTCGAACTAGTCTGTGATGCCAATCGTCCGTCTGGCAATCCATTCGCCACGGGGGCAATGAGTGTAGTTTCAATCCCGCCTGACTTGAAAACGAAGCTTTCTCAGACTAATGATCTAATAAGCAGAGCAACTCTATATGCTCAAGCCGATTTGTGGCACGACACCTTAAAAATTGTTTTGGCAGCTCCAGATGAGCCGAGATTGAGAGAACTAAAGACATCTCTCCTAGAACAGGTAGTCGCTGGAGCCGAAACAGCCGTGAGAGAACAAGCGAAAGTAGAACTAACTAATAGTGCAATCCATCAATTGCAGCGCTGAAGTGGCCTCA
>NZ_DATNPA010000008.1:0-5733 GCF_036703385.1 Allocoleopsis sp.
GTTAAATCCAATCAAACCTAACGCCACCCACACCAGCTGCCGCTTAAAGTAATACAGCCCATCGCCATAATCAGCATCTGCACTCGGAAAAGATGCCGAAAACAGAACGGCTAAGCCAATAAACATCCACACAAAGGTTAGCCACTTCAGCAACCGGGCGTTGAGCGACCATTCCTGTGCGGAGGGATTAACAAAGAAAATAAGGTCGCGTATAGTCACGAATATTTAATCCCTAACAACAACGCAGAGGTGATGACCAACAGTTGGATTGTAGACAACACTAACGTCACTGGCTCAAGAATAGCTAATTTCTTGTAAGAAGATTCGCTTCTGGCTTGTCTTCATCCGGCATTTCAATAAAAAAGGGGGGCTTGGCAACCCCCTACTCTTTCCCAATCGAAAGCCGTTGTTTGAAAATTAAAGCAGTCCAGTATTTGTACCGGGCTTCCCGGTGGCCAGTTCAACCTTAACAATTTTGCCGCCCATTTTCATAATCCGTTGCTGCTCACGAAACCAGCTGTCGTAGGGAACCAGCTTGGTGAAAAAGGTATTTTGTAACTCCCTCTGGGTTCTGATTCGGGTTTGGCTAGGAACGCAGGCCGTCACCTTAAACATTCGCATGGGCTTGTTTCTCCTGTGATTCGGTTAAGAAATTTTAATTTGAATTCAGTTTTTTGAAGCGATCGCTATTGCAATGATCAAAATTCTTGCTAGGTAGTGATGGGGACTCAGCCTAAGCGTTGCCCTTCTTACTGCGCTTGAAATGCTTGTCTCAAGCATTTGCTGTATCCTAACGGCGAAACTTGAAGCAGGTTTCCCTTAACATAACAAAGGCTGGGAGTCAATCGTCAATACTAGATCGTCAAAACTCATCCGCTCACAACTACCGAAGCAAGACTCGCCTCTAACAAGCTAGCACTCACAAATGACTTCCCAAACCTTAAGTAGACAACCGACTACAAGCTCAGAATTTAACTAAGAGAGTCCTTAGCTCAAGCCAGAACTGATGTAGTCAAAATAGACGCCCATTTCCTTTCCAGCATCAGCACCAACCAAGCTGGCGGTGACTTCTTTCATGGCTTGGATGGCTTGAACAGTTGCGGAAACAGGAACGCCTAAGGAGTTGTAGGTTTCCTTCAAACCGTTGAGTACGCGCTCATCGAGGATGGAGGGGTCACCAGCCAACATCGCATAGGTAGCGTAGCGCAGGTAGTAGTCCAAGTCACGGATACAAGCAGCATAGCGGCGAGTGGTGTACATGTTGCCGCCGGGACGGGTAATGTCCGAGTACAGTAAGGACTTAGCAACAGCTTCCTTAACAATGGTGGAAGCGTTAGCGCTGATGGTGGTAGCCGCACGAACGCGCAGTTCACCCGTGCTGAAATAGCCCTTGAGCTTTTCCAGGGCAGCATTGTCAAGGTATTTCCCTTGAACGTCGGAAGAGTTAATAACAGCGGTAATTGCGTCTTGCATTATCCTATTTCCTATTTCACCTAGTCTCTTGAATCCTTTGCACAAACGCGCTGTTTCGCGTCTGGAACAGCAGGGGAAGGACGCTTACCCTACTGCAAGCCTCCAATTACGTAGTCGAAGTAAGCACCTGCTTCGGAGGCATCTTCGCCAGACATCATTGAAGTGGCGGCATTCTTCATGGCACGAACGCCTTCTGCAACTGCATCGAGGGGGGTGCCTAATGATTTGTACATTTCGCGGACACCAACCAGACCGATTTCTTCAATGGGGGTGACATCACCCGAAACGATTCCGTAAGTGACTAGGCGCAGGTAGTAGTCCAGATCACGTAAGCAAGTTGCGGTCATTTCTTCGCCGTAAGCGTTTCCACCAGGAGAAACGACATCAGGACGCTTTTGGAACAGTGCGTCACCGGCTTGCTTGACGAGGCGCTCACGAGAATCGGTCAGACTTTGAGCGATGCGGAGGCGACGCTCACCAGAGGTCACAAACGCTTTAATCCGGTCTAGTTCGCCTGGGCTCAGATAACGTGCCTCGGCGTCTGCATTCACGATAGATTTCGTGACGATACTCATCGATAGGATTCCTCCAGAAAAGTTGAACCAGATGTGTTTAAACTGGCATTCGTATTCGCGATCGCTAGTTCGCTTTTCTAACGTGCTGCACTTAAGTCAGTTTCAAGCGGGGCTTACACCCTAAATCCTGAACTTTCTTAAGTATTCTTACGCTTTCCTCAAGCAGTCAGCGATACATTAGTCAGGGATACAGCGACCTACCGCAAATATTCTGCGACAAATCGTTCACATTATTCCTATTGGCTTAACATTTTGTAACATTTTCCTCAGATTTCGGGTGTCTTAACAGACGTAAAGGTAGGGAGAAGAGGAGACGCTTCCTCTGGCACAAAGAGCCAGAGATGAGACTGAGCAGAGATACGGAGAGCTTGGCGGAAAAAATTTCCGTCTCCCCCTCTCCTGTTCATGCGCCGTACCACCGACAAGGAGCAGCGTCTTCATTCCCCCTGTTGGGAGTATCCCGTGTCTTTGCCGTGAGGAAATTTCCTCTGCGCTGCCCTATACAGCGTCAGAGGAGAAAATAGTCAGCCGATACTTCAGACTGCTCACCCAACAGATTAGGTGTGGTCGCCAAGGAAGGCGACCGTTCAAACCAAAACTACTTCACCCAATCCGAAGCCGCTTTTACACTACCTAGGTAGTTGCCAGCAGGCAGTGAGGGTAAGCGATTGTATGGGACGACATACTCACCGAAGAAGCGAGCATACTCTTCGCCATCAACCAGCAGTTCAACCGCCGCACTCAGACCTTGCTCAGCCAAGAGTTGGTTGTACTGCTGAATTTCCGCTTGGGTAGCTGGCGCACGCCCTAACAGATGCCGGAACAGGAACTCGATCACCTTGGTATTGGGATAAGGCGTGTAGAAACGACGCTGGTAGACATCCGAACTCGCCAAAGCTTTCACAAACTCGCGCACGGAGATTTCCCCATTGCTGAGTTTGGTTTCCAACTCAGGGCGACGGAACTCTCCAGGCACCTGACCATTGAAAACATCCATCACCTGACAGTAAATGGCATTGCTCACCTGGGCGATTTCAGTCTGATTGGCCCCTGGGGTCATGCGGACAATCCGTGCAGGCTTGCGGCGCGTTGAACTAGAACTGACCTCAATCGACTGTCCATCGCTATTTTGGAAAGAGCGACCGAGTTCGACGAACTGTGGCTTGCTCGTTTCCAGCTGCCGCTCTTGCGCCTTCATATCCGCTATAGCCTTACCCGTCATAGGCATCTTCGCCACATCCATGCGGGACGTTACCGGCTCGAAGCTGGGTACCACCACGTCTTTATTCTGCTTCGTCAGCTGGTTATACAGCCTTTGAGTGTTGGGGAAGTTTGCCGCTGGCAAGGTGGGGAAGCGCCGATAAGGCACTGTATCTTCACCAAATACCTGGACATACTCCATGCTGTTAACCATCGCACCGATAAAGCCACGGATGCCGTCAGAGGCGAGAATCCGGTTGTACTTTTGGATTTCCTTCTGGTTTTCCGGCGCACGGCCCAGGAAGTGCTTCGTCCCCAGCTCAATGACCTTGGTGTTGGGGAAGGGAGTATAGAACTCTTTAATGTAGAGGCTTGAGGTACCTAGACCTTCAATGAACTCCTTAACATTAATCTCGTTGTTACTCAGCTTGCTTTCCAGGGCAGAGAATTCATTCTTGAGGATATACGGCTCGATATCGCGCTCAAAGATCTGCCGATAAGCCGCTCGAATCAAAGTTTTAACCGCTGGCTTATCCGTGGTGTTGGTCAGTTTGAAGACCTTGCTTTGTTCGCGCTGAACACTAACGCCCTGATTAATCCGGAATTGAACATCCGGTTCAGTCCGCGTTTCGGTAACTTGACCCAGTTGTACAAAGCGTGGGGTTCCTTCCTGGGTCACTTGAGTGCCTAACCCTTCAGCAATGCTTCCGGCTCTCAATCGTCGCGACGCCAAACCACCCGGCGTCACATAACGCTCATAAGGAACTGTATCTTCCCCAAATGCCTCAGAGTACTCTGGGCTGTCGATAATGGCGTCAACTAGAGCGTAGAAGCCTGACTTGGCACAAATATCAAAGTACTTGTTGATCTCTTGACGCCCATAGGTGGGGCGACCCAATAGACGGCGGTGGATATACTCCACGGCTTTACAAACATACAGGGATGTCCAGTAAAGATTGCGGAATATATCCGACTTCGCTAGGGCACGCACAAACTCCCGCACGGTAATTTCGCCGTTTTCCAGCTTAATTTCCGCCACTTTCTGGCGCTGACCGTCGTAGACATCACGTCCAAACACTTGCAAGTAGCAAGCCCGAATCACCGCTTGGGTAGAGCTTTCCGAGAACTTGACGCTGGATACCCTGGAGACGCTGCTTTTCTTGTTGCTACTTCTGCCAGAGGCGGGGAGTTGATCCAAACGGAACACTTTTGGCCCCAAAGAACCGGGAAACTCGCCTCGTGCCTTGGGATTGCTGTTTTGGTTATTGATGCCAGGGCCTTGATGAATCAGCAGGCGCTTTGTATCTTTCCCAAAGGGAGCCGGTCGAGTATTGGGATTCCGCGTTTCTTTGGGGAAGATGGCCCCAAACTGAATTTCCAAGGGGTCGTTGCCAGACCCATAGGGATGTTGGTCAGGCAGTGGGCGATCATATTGGGCAAAGGTTGTGATGAACTGAGGTACTTTGCGGAATGGCGCACTGTAATTCAGTAAATCTTGTTGCATCCCCCAGTTGCGGCATTCCTGGGCTTCTTGACCCAATCCCCGCAGGTAGGGAACGGTTTCTTCGCCGAAGTAGTCGGAGTATTCTTGCGAATCAACCAAAGCATCCACGAGAGCGGCTAGACCGCCGTTGGAGACAATGGAAAAGTACTGTTGGACTTCTTCACGCGAACTCGGGCCACGACCTAGGAAATGACGGAAGGCCAGTTCTAAGGCACGACTGTTGATGAAGGGTTGGTAAAACTGTTTTTGATATAGAGGAGATTTACCCAGGCGACGAATAAACTCTTTCATCGAGATGTCGCCGTTCTTAACCTGAGATTCCAGGTAAGAGATAGACTGGCTGTAGGCGCGGGTGATATCACGCTCGAAAACCTGCCGATAGGCGGCTTTCACAACCTCTAGCTTTTCTAAGGCGGATAGTCCCGGCTTCATCACGAACTTAGGACGCCGCTCTGCCGCATTAAAGTAACTTTGGGGCAGTTGCAAGCCTTGTTGGTCACTCTTAGGACGCTGCCGGAGTTTATCAGACGGATTAGCGGCTTTAAATTCGTTAATCACAATTTCAAAGTATTGATTAACGATATTGCTGCCCTCGGCATCGCGCTTGAAATACCCGAGTGAGGCCGCACGCATTTCCTGTAGTGCCACGAGGGTGGCTTCTCCAGAGCAGGCATTCTCGATAATTTCCCGCAGACCCCGGACGTTGACGACAATAATGTTAGGGTCGCCAGCGACGATCGCGTAGGTTACATAGCGCAACATCCACGATAAGTCACGCAGAGACTTCTGCATGTTTTTCGGGCCATAACGGGCGACGTTAATGGGTCGGAATCCCGCTGGAGTGGGACCTCCACCAGAAGCACTGAAGAGTCCTCGCAGACCCTCGAAGAAACCGCCGCTACTTTCCACATACGTAGCCGTTCCCAACTTCATGGATTCTCTAGCATCCATGCCGCCACCACCAGCCAGGACTAGCTCCTG
>NZ_DATNPA010000009.1:0-23765 GCF_036703385.1 Allocoleopsis sp.
GAAACCACCCAAGAACGTCAGAATGGCTGTACCCGCACCTTGAGAGGTGCCAAACACATGAGCCGTTGTATCGGGATTCTGGGCATAAACACCCCAGTTTCCGGTGAAGAACGGAGCCAAGCCTGCTGGGTGTGGCTTAACGGACAGGAAGTTATCCCAACCCACATGCTGTCCACGCGCTTCGGGGATAGCAACGTGAATCAAGTGGCCAGCCCAAGCTAGAGAACTAACACCGAACAGACCTGCTAGGTGGTGGTTCAAACGAGACTCAGCACTCTTGAACCAGGATAAGCTCGGACGGAATTTGGGCTGTAAGTGCAGCCAACCTGCGAACAGAAAGACTGCCGCTAGTATCAAGAGGAATATTGCGCCTTGATATAGGTCACCGTTCGTCCGAATCCCTTGGGTATACCACCAGTAGTAGACACCGGAGTAAGAGATATCAACCGGATTAGCCGCACCTGCTTGGGTGAAGGCCTCTACAGCTGGTGCGCCGAATTGAGGGTCCCAAATTGCGTGAGCAATGGGACGGATATTGAGCGGATCTTTAATCCACTGTTCAAAGTTACCTTGCCAGGCGACGTGGAACAGGAGGCCAGAGGTCCACAAAAAAATGATTGCAATGTGACCGAAGTGAGAAGCAAAAATCTTTTGATAAAGATTTTCCTCCGTCATGCCATCATGGCTTTCAAAGTCGTGAGCCGTAGCAATCCCGTACCAGATACGACGTGTTGTCGGATCTTGAGCGAGGTCCTGGCTAAATTTAGGAAATTTTGTTGCCATCTGTCTTAGGAAATCCTCCTCGCTGACATATGAGGCTTATGCAATCTTGCTGCTCATTTTCTGTCTGAGCGACCCCCTGGAACACAAGTTCCAGGTCTGGAAAGGGTCTCGACAGGCGGGACACATAAAAGCGTGTCCCACTTTAAATTTGGTATCGATTGAAAGAGACGTTATCCAATTGCGCAGATTCGCGCTAGGAAGAACGCCCATGTAGTGACGATTCCTCCCAGGAGGTAATGAGCTACCCCCACAGCCCGTCCCTGAATGATGCTCAGAGCGCGAGGCTGAATTGATGGGGCAACTTTTAATTTATTATGCGCCCAAACAATGGATTCGATCAGTTCTTGCCAGTAGCCGCGACCACTGAACAGGAACATCAAGCTGAAAGCCCATACAAAGTGAGCGCCCAGGAACAGCAGACCGTAGGCGGAAAGAGCTGTACCGTAGGACGTGATCACCTGAGAGGCTTGAGCCCACAAGAAGTCACGTAACCAACCGTTAATCGTGAGAGCACTGGTTGCGAAGTTGCCGCCCGCGAGGTGAGACACTGTGCCATCCGGCGCTACCGCACCCCAAACATCCGATTGCATCTTCCAGCTGAAGTGGAAAATCACAACCGAGATGCAGTTGTACATCCAGAACAGACCTAGGAAGACATGGTCCCAACCAGAAACCTGGCAGGTACCACCACGACCGGGTCCGTCGCAGGGAAAGCGGAAGCCCAAGTTAGCCTTGTCTGGAATCAGACGGGAGCTACGAGCAAACAGTACACCTTTGAGCAGAATCAGCACGGTGACGTGGATAGTGAAGGCGTGGATGTGGTGAACCAGAAAGTCCGCCGTACCCAACGCAATAGGCATCATCGCCACTTTGCCACCAACCGCCACAATTCCGCCGCCAAAGGCATAACTAACGGGTTCTAGGGCATTAGGAGCCGTGTTTCCAGGAGCCAAGGCATGAATGTTTTGAACCCACTGGGCAAACACAGGTTGCAGCTGAATCGCTGTATCCGAGAACATATCTTGAGGACGACCAAAAGCCCGCATCGTGTCGTTGTGAACGTACAGACCGAAGCTGTGGAAGCCCAAGAAGATACACACCCAGTTCAGATGAGAGATAATCGCATCCCGGTGACGGATGACTCGATCCAGTAGGTTGTTTTGATTCACCACTGGGTCATAATCCCGCACCATGTAAATAGCGCCATGAGCGGCACCACCCACAATACAGAATGCGCCAATCCACATATGGTGGGTAAAGATGGAGAGCTGCGTGGCGTAGTCCGTTGCCAAGTAAGGATACGGTGGCATCGAGTACATATGATGCGCCACGATGATGGTCAGCGAACCCAGCATAGCCAGGTTAATGGCTAGTTGAGCGTGCCAAGAAGTGGTTAGGACTTCATAGAGACCTTTGTGACCTTCTCCAGTGAGTGGGCCTTTATGATTCTCTAGAATTTCCTTCATACTGTGACCAATGCCCCAGTTCGTCCGGTACATGTGGCCAGCAACGATGAATAGTACAGCGATCGCCAAGTGATGGTGTGCCGTATCTGACAACCACAAGCCACCTGTAACTGGATTCAACCCTCCCTTGAAGGTCAGGAAGTCGGCATACTCACCCCAGTTCAAGGTGAAGAATGGGGTTAAACCCTTGGCAAAGCTGGGATACAACTGTGCCATCTTGCTGGAATCCAAGATGAACTCGTGAGGCAGAGGAATATCCCCTGGAGCCACCCCAGCATCCAACAGCTTGTTAATTGGCAGAGAAACATGGATCTGGTGACCCGCCCAACCTAGAGAGCCGCAGCCAAGCAACCCAGCTAAGTGGTGGTTCATCATGGATTCAGCATTCTGGAACCATTCCAGCTTTGGAGCCCGCTTGTGGTAATGGAACCAACCTGCGAACAGCATCAGAGCTGCCATGACAAGAGCACCGATCGCTGTGACGTAAAGCTGGTAAGTGTTGGTAAATCCAGCTGCACGCCAAATCTGGAAGAATCCAGAAGTGATTTGAATGCCGTGGAAACCTCCACCGACATCCCCGTTTAAAATACCTTGACCCACAACGGGCCAAACGACTTGAGCACTTGGCTTGATGTGGAGCGGATCGCTCAACCAAGCTTCATAGTTGGAAAAACGAGCGCCATGAAAGTACATGCCGCTTAGCCATACAAAAATGACAGCCAAGTGACCGAAGTGAGCGCTAAAGATTTTCCGAGATACGTCTTCTAAGTCACTGGTATGACTATCGAAATCGTGAGCGTTAGCGTGGAGGTTCCAAATCCAAGTTGTAGTTTTTGGACCTCTGGCGAGGGTGCGGTCAAAGTGACCTGGCTTGCCCCACTTCTCGAAAGAAGTTGGTACCGGTTCGCTATCGACGACAACCCTTGCTTTCGCCTCTCGCTCAGGAGGGCTAATTGTCATGAGGAATCTCCTCTCTAGACAAGGAACGAAAAATACCCCCAGATGGGAGTGGGATGTTGACAGGTGAGGAAAGCACTTGGATGTTATGACGGCTTTCCTGGGAAACCAGATCTCCCTTGGAGTAGTTCCAGGGGAAGACCTTCTCTAGTTGATGATAGGACTGCCCTTGAAAGACTTCGGAAGCGCTTAACAATAATTCAAACTCTTAGCAAATCGAGAGCCACTTAGGCTTTTAATGCAAAATCACCTGGAAAAAAGTCAAGAGGAGTTGACCTAAATTTTACAAAACATAATATTTAGGAAAATTCGTCTCAGAATTAGAGACAGATGACAGCCGTATCGGGTCAGACACAGTTATTCATTGAGTTTCCACAATTTCATCTCCTGAAAAAACAGGAGTCAGTCTGCACACCATTGCAAAATTGAATAATATAAATCGAAATAATTTATATTTCCCCATACAGGTTAATCGAGAGGTTTGCACCTAGCTAAGGGATTAACTTGATTAAACCCAATTTCATCAGTAGATAAAACCTGATTCCGCTATAGTGCCTATGGATAGCTTCGGTTAAGATGGATTGCCGGTGGCAAGTGGCAAAAGGAGATTGCGTGGTGGGCAGGAATCGCGGGCGAGTAACTCTCATAAGACTAATTTCATTCTTAATAGCAGCGGTTTTGACTTGGGGGTTGGTGAGTTGTAGCGGCTCCCCTGGAGGTAGCTCTGGTTCAGGCATTGAGACACCAGAAGGTCTGAACAAAGAGTCTGCCAAACCTCAACTAGTAGGGCAACTTTCAGAAGTCGCACCGCCCCCAGCCATTCAAAAGCTGAGTCAGACCTTGGAAGCTTACCAACCTCAAGTTGTGATCATCAGCCCCCGAGCTGATCAAGTTCTCCTAGACACAACCGTATCGGTACAATTTCAGGTTCAGGATTTACCAATTTTCAAAGATCCAGATTTAGGACTAGGGCCTCATCTGCACGTCATCCTGGACAACCAGCCCTACCAAGCCGTGTATGACTTAGACAAACCTATAGTGTTTGAAGACTTAGCCCCTGGTACTCATACCCTGAGAGTTTTCGCCTCCCGCCCCTGGCATGAAAGCTTCAAAAACGAAGGAGCATATGCTCAGACGTCATTTCATGTCTTTACCAAGAGCACCGATAACAACCCCGACCCAGCCTTACCCTTGCTCAGCTACAGCCGTCCTACAGGTAGTTACGGAGCCGAGCCGATTATGCTCGACTTCTACCTGACTAACGCCCCCTTGCATTTAGTGGCTCAAGAAAATCCTAACGATGATATTGCCGATTGGCGCATTCGCGCCACGATCAACGGGGAAAGTTTCGTTCTTGATCGCTGGCAGTCGATTTATCTCAAAGGATTTAAACGGGGCAAAAACTGGGTGAAGTTAGAGTTTCTCGATGAACAGGGGAACCCGGTTAAAAATGTTTTTAACAACACAGTTCGTCTGATTAACTACGAGCCAAAAGGCAAAGACACCCTTTCTAAGCTGGTACGCGGCGAACTTTCTGCTGAGGCAGCCCGTGGTATTGTAGACCCCAATTACAAAACAACGCCAACGCTCACTCCCTCACCTGCTGTAACACCATCCCCGACTCCATCCCCAACCGTTACACCAGAACCCATTCCCTCCGTTGCCCCTTCTGTTGAAGAAGCGCCCACCCCTAAAGTAGAGACGCCATCAGAAGAACCAACCCCACCGGTTGAATCATCGCCGACTCCGGGCGAACCCCCAGCTCCTGTAGAGGAACCGATTCCTACAGCACCCGTATCTCCCCAAAAGCCTCGCTTTGGAGGTTTGTTGAATCGCTTCCGCCGCCCTGCTGCTCCTAGCCCCGCACCTGAACGCTCAGAACCAGAGACTCCCACTCCTGCACCTGCGATCGCGCCAGAGCAATCAGAGCAGACACCACAACTAGAGACTCCCACTCCTGCACCTGCGATCGCACCAGAGGAACCAGAGCAGACACCAGAACCAGAGGCATCCCCTACTCCCAGTGAAGCTCCCGCTGCTGTAGAGGAAGCAACTCCCACCGAAGAAGCAACTCCCAATGCACCTGTAACCCCCAAAAAGTCTAGGTTTGGAGGTCTCTTAAATCGCTTCCGTCGTCCTGCGGCTACTTCCAATGCGCCCTCTACTTTGCCAGAGGTTTTGGACACTCCCTCCACTGAACCGACGGTTATACCGGAAAAACCCGAACGATCAGCAGAAACCACACCGCAACCAGAAGACTCAGCCATTCCCAGCAAAGATCCATCTGCTAAACAGGGCGTGACACCCACCACTGAACCCGTCAAGCCAGAAGCGGAAGCCAACCCAATTATTGAACCGGTACCTGTTAGACCGATACAGCCGGAAAAATCAGCAGCAGATAGCTTGCCACCAACTCTACCGGAGATTGTAGGAACACCTGTTCCAGAACCTGCTGAGTCAGAGTCATCACCAGCTGCGCCCGAAGAAGGAGAGGCTCCAACAGAGGTTCCTGCAACCTAGCCTTCAATACATTTCCATCCAAAATTCTTTGTCATCAGCTGCTAATACTAAGGCAGCTGATGTTCCTTTAGGGGAAGAAACCCATGCTGAGATTCGATAAGGTAAAGAAATGTAAAGTTATTGCACAATTGGAGGAAAAAATTATATGGTACACCGCGTCCGAGCGCCAGAACTACCCCAGGATGGAATCTGGCTCAATACAGACCATCCCTTATCTCTTAAAGACTTAAAAGGACGAGTGGTTATTCTGGACTTTTGGACTTACTGCTGCATTAATTGCCTCCACGTCCTGCCAGACCTAAAGTATTTGGAAACTAAATATCAGGACAGTCTTACCGTTATCGGCATCCATTCCGCTAAATTTGACAATGAGAAAGAGGCGGAGAACATCCGTCAAGCCGTGCTTCGTTACGACATAGAGCATCCAGTTCTCATTGATAACAACTTCCATATTTGGCAGCAGTATGCAGTTCGAGCGTGGCCAACCTTGATGATGATTGACCCAGAGGGGTACGTGATTGGCTCTGTCTCCGGTGAAGGCCATCGAAATGCTGTGGATCAGCTCGTCAATCAGCTGATCCGCGAACATCAGGGGAAAGGAACCATCAACTTTCAGGAATTGAACCTTATCCTAGAAAAGCAGCGAAAGCCGCTAGCAACCCCCCTCGCTTTTCCTGGAAAAGTGCTGGCAGATGAAGAGAGTGAGTGCTTATTCATCGCTGACTCTGGTCATCACCGTATTGTGATCAGTACCCTAACGGGCGAGGTCACACATATCATTGGTACAGGGAAGGCAGGGCTAACCGATGGCTCATTTTCGGAGGCTCAATTCTGTGCACCTCAGGGAATGGCCTGGGATGCCTCGAATCAGCTCCTCTACGTGGCGGATACTGAAAACCATTGCTTGCGTGTTATTGATTTACAACGGCAGCAGGTGACAACAATGGCGGGTACGGGAAAGCAAAGTCACCAAATTCAGCCTCACAGTGGTCTAGCTTTAGAAACGGCTTTGAATTCCCCTTGGGCCTTGGAAAAAATAGGTTTGAGCGGAGCGAATCCATTTGCAAAGCATAAAGAGATAGGTGTAAAAAACTATCGCCTGATGATTGCGATGGCTGGTTCCCACCAAATTTGGGAGATGGAGCTAGAAACGGGCATGATTAAAACCTACACGGGCACGGGTAGAGAAGCTTGTCTTGATGGGTCACTCGATGAGGCCGCGTTTGCCCAGCCTAGCGGACTCGCCACTGATGGTCGAGAACTATACGTCGCTGACAGTGAAGTCAGCTCCATTCGGAGTGTAGGCTTAATTGACAACCTACCCGTGCGAACTGTCTGCGGAAGTGGCGACCTCTTCGGTTTTGGCGATGTGGATGGTGAAGGTGCTGATGTTCGACTTCAACACTGCTTGGGCGTCGAATATACTCAAAATTACCTTTGGGTCGCTGATACCTACAACCACAAAATCAAGCGTGTTGACCCCCGAACAGGCAACTGCCAGACGATGTTGGGAGATGGAACGGCAGGTCATGAGGATGGTCAAGGTATGAAGGCTCGGTTCTCGGAACCTTCTGGTTTAAGTGCGATCGCAGCTCACCTCTATATTGCAGATACCAATAACCATGCTATTCGTTGCGTTGCTCTGGATACCCTTGAGGTAAAAACCTTAGAGTTTTCCGGTTTGTGCGCACCAGACGTTTGTCTGCCCACCACAACTCTCTCCTAACCTCATCAAGACCTTGTCTATTCATCCGGGACAGCTAGTATTCGTAGTATCCGTTCAGCATCAGTCAAGTCGCCCACAATACGCCGCACAGGTTGAGGCCAGACTCTGAGCAGTGTTGGTGTGGCAGAAATTTGATTGGCCTCTGCCTGATCGGGGTGTTTGAAAACATCGATCACTTTCAGGGTGTAGGGAAGACGAAGAGAATGCTCTAACAACTGGTGCAAGCTCATGAGTGTATACTCTGTTGCGGCACTGTGTCCGGATACAAACAATCGCAATACGTAGCCCTGAGCATGTTTTAAATGGGAGTTTAGTGCCATATCGGGATACTCATTGTGCGCGATCGCACCGCTATCCCTAACACTAACAAAGCTAGCAGTAGTGGAACTTTCTTCTGGTAGTAACTCCTGAAAGGCGCTAGGTTCCTGCCCTATGCTGTTTGAGTGGAGTGCATCCCGCTCCGATAACACAGGCAATTCTGATGCCGTCGTTTCGCTGAAAGAAGAGGTACGCTCTTGATTCGCAGAGCTTTCGCCCTGAAGGCTTTCTGAAGGCACTTCCTTACGCTGTAGCTTAGGGTAGCTTTCTCTATAAGAATATGAAAATTGCTCTGGGCGCTCAAAGCGGACAATCAAGTCATGGTCTTCCCAAAGCTGGGGGAACCGATGGCGATACGTTTCCAAAACGAGCGGATCGCATAATCCTTCCTGCCACGGAGCTGTTTCCCAGGCTAGGTTACCGAGGCCAAAGACCGCATTGAGTAGGGTTTGATGATGCCGTACTAGGGGATAAATTTCCGCTGAAGTTCGTATTTGTCGTGTTTGGGGGTCGAGCCAGCGATCCATTGTTGCCGTGTATCCCGGCACCAAAAAATGCGGCGGCTCCGGCAATCCTAAAATTTCTTGCAGTGCCACACAAAGATGCAGATGCCAGTGACCTTGCTTCTTAGGATCGAGGCAATAAATTAAATCTGCCCCAGGCGTAAACAGGGCAATGCCTTTAAACAGCTGGGGAAAGAGTGGTTGATCAAATTTCAAGGACTAGAGCCAGGGACTGGAGGATACGGTTGGCGAATTAGGAGCTACACCCCCGGAATCTGGGGGAGCGTAGGGAGCGATCGCGCTCCGAGAGAGCGAGCAACAATCTCAAATCGGAGCCGTCACGCTGTCATCCCCACTTGAATCAAACCTTACAAGCGGAGTATTCCTGGGAGATTGGCTAAATGCGACCGCGTAGCATCATTGCCATTTCGTTCTGAGTCGGCGACATTTCCAGCGCCGTTTCCTCTGTGATGCGCCCTTCTTGGTAGAGGTTAAATAGGGATTTGTTCATGGTAACCATGCCGTCAAATTCACCCTCATCCATGAGTTCTGAAATTTCATCGTATTTACCCTTGCGGATATAGTCCTTAATCGCCTCTGTGTTGATCAGGATGTCGTGGAAAGCGGCTCGCTTGCCATCTGTGGTACGGCACAATCCCTGAGCAATAATAGCCACGAGAGATTCTGCGATCGCCACCCGCATCGCCGGTTGCTCCTCAGCCGGATAGAGCGTCAGAATCCGTTCCAGGGTTTTAACTGCACTGTTTGTGTGCAGAGTCCCCATAACCAAGTGACCCGTCTGAGCGGCTTTAAGAGCGGTATTCACCGTCTCTCTATCCCGCATTTCCCCCACCAGAATCACATCAGGGTCTTCCCGCAAAGATGCCTTTAAAGCATTATCAAACTTCAGGGTATGCATCCCCACTTCCCGTTGCCTAATCAATGCTTTGCGGCTTTGATGGACAAATTCAATCGGGTCTTCAATGGTGATGATGTGTTTGGGCATCTCTTTATTCATGTAGTCCACCATCGCCGCCAGTGTGGTGGACTTACCGGAACCTGTAGGGCCTGTCACTAAAATTAGACCCTTATGGTAATGACAGACATCTTTAAACACGGTTGGCAACCGCAATTGCTCAATCGTCAAAATCGTGAGCGGAATGAGTCGTAGCACCATGCCAGGACCGCGCAGCGTGTCGAAGATATTAATCCGCACCCGTGCAAACTCATACTGAGTCGCGCCATCAAATTCCAGGTGGTCTTGAAAGCGTCGGATTTCATCATCCGTTAGGACTTCCCGCAGCCAACTCATAAATGTGGCTTGATCGGTCTCTGGGTGCTCAGTTAGCTCCATTTCGCCACGATTGCGGAAACGGGGCACCTCACCAACACCCATGTGAACGTCAGAGAATCCCTTGTCATAGGCATAACGGACGAGTTGCGCTAGCGTCGGATTTCCGGGTGCAGGACCAACACTGCGTGCTGGCATCCGAGCCTTAACGTTTGATGGAATGTTTGATGGCGGTACAGGAGCACGAGGCGGTGCCTGGGCTTCGGGGGGAGCTGAGCGAGGAGGGGGAGCAGCAGAACTCAGTGTTTGTGTCGCCATCTGGTTTTTCGTTCCTGGAGAAGCTGCCCTAGCCGCCATATTACTGGTTGGTGGCGGTGCGGGTGGAATACCGGGAGGGGGGGGCGGTGAAATGGGCCGACGCTGTGAGTCTGTCATATTTCAATGGTGAGTTAGCTAAGTATCGATGAGTCTACGAACTATATCTTTACAGTCTTCCCAAAGTTTAGGGTTCGTTATCATTATCATTCCTTCACAACAATAGTGGCATTTCTTTTAGAGCTGCCCTAACGATAGGCTGAACTTTCGGCTTTTATGGGAACGCTAGAGCTTTAATGAAGGAATTGGGCTGATTTGGCGCAATTGACTCTCTCAATTTAGCTTTCTTCAGTGAAAGCTTCTGAGCATCTCCAAAGATGGATACAAGTCCCCGACTTGAGTCGTGAAGAGACAGAAAAATTTTCTTGGTTTCAAGCCCCCGAAGTTATCTCCCCTAATGGAGAGTGAGGAGAGTCAATCCTCGCATCGAATGACAATAACAAATTGCCCCTGTTTTGTACTTAACAGTGCTTGGGCAGAATTATGAGAATTACTCCGGAATTTTATAAGAAGTGTAAAGCTAAATCCACCAGGTTGAATGTTCCTACAAGTGCTGGATGCTTTTGCTTTGGAGATGAGGAGAGCTAAAACCTGTAAACCCAGATAAATCAATAGTTCTATCTTGAGATAGATTGTCTAACCGACTTTCCACTACAAAGGTGTGATTTTTGTAACGATTCTTTTCATGAGTCTGAACCATAAATGTTTCAGCTTGAGTGTAAATTTTTTTGAATATAAGCTCATCATAATCGAGAGTTTCCCTATACTGATTTTCAACAATCTAAATCCACAAGGATTAATAAAGAGCTTTTGCTGTAAATTATTTTTTTTAAATCACAACCGGAGGAAGAATCATGCAATTAACGAATCGTGAGAGCTTAGCAAAGAGTTATTCTTTGGCAATGCTCAAAAGCTTTTTGATTTGGACGTTTACATTAGGAGTTTGCTTAATCGTTGTCGGTTTCCCGTTGATCGTGTTGATGGTCACGGTTGGCGCTTTTCTAGCGATCGCGTTGCAATCAGTGCTGCCAGTTAGTGCTGTACTACTTGTGGCAGGAAGCTTAATTGGAGTGAATGTTTTGGCTGTTGTATTCGGTGCAACGCTACTCACTTTTAAAGGCATTCATCCTGAGGAAGTGCATTGGTTGAACTGGCTACATGGTGGGCCTGATCCTTTACAAAAATCCGTTTATGCGGCTTGCCCACTTACTTGTGATGTGGTGAAGTAGGTCTCGGATTGGCTGACGGGCAACTGTTGGTTAAACTTGAATCGAATTTATTAAGTTTTGAATACAACAGTTTTGCTACCCGGTCAAAACCGGGTTTTTTCATGTTTAACTTCTGCTGGGTGAACGCTATAGGATTATAAGAAGTGAAAAGAGCCCAACGAGGCTGTCGTGAGAATATAGCTCAGTGCGATAGCTTGAACTTGCGGCGAAGGCTGAAGCTGTATCGCTCATGATGGCTCTGCACAATGCGCGATCGCTCTCTATAATGACTTTTTATTTAATAATTCTTCATGACGCCATCTCCAATACCAATTTGCATTACCCTGGGAACCCGCCCTGAGGCAATTAAACTTGCACCGGTTATTCAACAGTTCCGGCACTGTGCGGCCTTTGATACTCATGTCATTTTGACGGGTCAGCATCGGGAGATGGTCGATCAGGTCATGCAGTTATTTGAGTTAAGTGCTGACCGGGATTTAGAAATCATGCAGACCAAGCAAACCCTGACGGATATTACCTGTCGGAGTTTGCGGGGATTGGAAACTCTGTTTGAGGAAATTCAGCCTCAGTTAGTCATCGTTCAGGGGGATACCACTACTGCGTTTGCTGCTACCTTGGCAGCGTTTTATCAAAAAATTCCGGTTGGGCATGTGGAAGCTGGATTGCGTACCGATGATTTGTTTAATCCTTATCCGGAAGAAGCCAACCGACGTTTGATTTCTCAATTAGCTCGGCTAAACTTCGCCCCTACACCCCTTGCCGTAGAAAATCTGCAACGCTCCGGGATTGTTGGAGCGGTTCACCACACAGGCAACACAGTGATTGATGCGTTGCTAACGGTGGCGCAGCGCCAACCCCCCTGTGCAATTAAGGGTTTGAAGTGGGGTAAGTACCGCACACTCTTAACAACGGTTCACAGACGGGAAAACTGGGGAGAACCGTTGCAAGATATTGCTCAAGGGTTTCTGCAACTTTTAGATAAGTTTCCTGATACTGCCTTGCTGCTGCCCCTGCATCGCAATCCTACAGTAAGGGAACCTTTACAAGCCCTCTTGGGCGAGCATCCTAGGGTATTTTTAACGGAACCCTTAGATTATGCAGAACTGGTCGGTGCGATCGCACGTTGTTACCTCCTACTTACGGATTCTGGGGGATTACAGGAGGAAGCACCAAGTTTGGGTAAGCCAGTACTAGTGTTAAGAGAAACAACGGAACGACCAGAAGCGATCGCAGCAGGAACCGCTAAGCTGGTGGGAACAAATCCTGATCGCATTGTGGCGGAAGCCAGTCAGTTATTGAGTGATGCCGATGCTTATGAAGCAATGGCGACGGCAATTAATCCCTTTGGGGATGGTCATGCAGCGGAACGGATTTTGGGAATTGTTAAGGATTATTTTGGTTTATGAGTGGGGCAGCAGCCAGCAGTGTCACTAAGAAGTTAAAACTGAATGGTTGTTGCACCTGGTGCCGACTCAGCCAATGGGGATTTTTTCTATCTCCGGAGCCTTCCGTCAATCCAAGACTATCGCCTCGATTGAGATTACCAGCGAACACGGCTTGTGCGCGCATGAGGGGTGTCAACCCTCAAAAAAGACAAAGGATTGGCATAATACCAATCCCAATCACAAAATTGATAAAAAGTCAAGCTCTACTGCTCACCAATTTTCGGTGCTACCAGAGACAAGAACGGCTGCTCTGCCTTCGCCACCGCCGGTTGCCCCAAACTTGGCACCGATGCACGAAGCCGCTCTGTCAACTGATGCGTGGTGGCATCGTAAATCTGAGTCAGCATCTTGGGATAAAACCCAAAGCCGATAATCGGCACCAACAAACAGGCGATGATAAACACCTCTCGCGGTTCAGCATCTTGCAAGACTTCGTGTTCAATCAATTCCTTGTTTTCTGGGCCATAGAAAATCTCCCGGAGATTGGACAGCAGGTAGATAGGCGTGAGAATCACCCCAACCGCTGCCAGGAACACGACAATCACCTTAAAGGTTGAGCTGTAGGCATCACTGGTTGCCAAACCAATAAATACCATCAACTCTGCCACAAATCCGCTCATTCCTGGTAACGCCAAAGAGGCGAGGGAACAAGTCGTCCACATGGCGAAAATCTTCTTCATTTTCTGCCCCACACCCCCCATTTCATCCAACATCAGGGTGTGAGTTCGGTCATAAGTAGCACCGACTAAGAAGAACAGACTCGCTCCAATCAAACCATGAGACACCATTTGCAGCACAGCGCCGCTCATGCCCAAGTCGGTAAACGAGCCAAGCCCGATTAACACAAATCCCATGTGGGAAATGGAAGAGTAGGCAATTTTCCGCTTCAGGTTGCGCTGAGCAAAGGATGTCATCGCTGCGTAAACAATGTTCACCACCCCTAAAATCACCAATACCGGTGCAAAGTAAGCGTGGGCATCGGGAAGCATCCCCGCATTCATACGAAACAGGGCATATCCCCCCATCTTCAGCAGGATTCCTGCCAGCAACATATGAACCGGTGCCGTTGCCTCACCGTGAGCATCCGGTAACCAGGTGTGCAGGGGGAAGATGGGTAACTTAACCCCGTAGGCAATCAAGAAGCCAGCATAGACCCAGAGTTGGAAGTTTAGCGCATAGTCTTTGGCAGCGATCGCACTCATATCAAACGTTACGGTATCCCCGTAAAACGCCATCGCCAACGCCGCCACCAAAATAAACAGCGAACCGCCTGCCGTGTACAAAATAAACTTCGTCGCCGCATAGAGGCGCTTTTTGCCGCCCCAAATCGACAACAGCAGGTAAACCGGAATCAACTCCAGTTCCCATACCAAGAAGAAAAACAGCATATCCTGAACCGCAAACACGGCAATTTGTCCGCCGTACATCGCCAGCATCAGGAAGTAAAACAGCTTGGGTTTGAGTGTGACTGGCCAAGCGGCTAGAATTGCCAAGGTTGTCATAAAGCCGGTCAGCAACACCAGAGGCATTGCCAACCCATCAACGCCCACCGACCAATTCAAGTCCAGATCGGGCACCCACGAGTACTTTTCCACCAATTGCAGTCCGGGCTGGGAAAAGTCATACTCCGTGGCAAAGGCATAAACAATCAAGGAAAAATCAATTAGCCCGATGATTAGGGCATACCATTTCTCCCAAATCCCATTTTTTTCGGGGAGAAAGGGTATGAACAGCGAAGCTACGATGGGAAAAAGAATAATAGTTGTAAGCCAAGGAAAATCTGTCAGGTTCATTGGAAAAGTTGCATGTTGGAGGATTGAATGTTGAAGGTTGTTACAAGTTGAAGGTTGGACAGTGGTTACAAGTTGAAGGTTGGACAAGTGGTTACAAGTTCAAGGTTCAAACGTCTTCTAACCTACACTATCCTTTTGCTTCTGCTCCATCGTGCGGACATGTCCACAGCGAACAACCTGTTAACCTCTAACCTGCAAACCTTTCATAACCTTCAACCCGATCACTTTCAACCTTCAACCTTTTAGGTAATCCCAGAGACAATGACTAAACCCAGGACTGCCGCAAAGACAATCAGAGCATAGAATTGAGCGCGACCTGTCTCAAAGTATTTCAGACCTTCACCACTCAATAGTGTAGCTAAGCCAGTCAAGTTGACAGCACCATCAACAATGCGGTAGTCAACTTCCATAATCTGCCGTGCGACTCGACGCAACCCGATGACGAAGATTTTGTGATATATATCGTCAAAGTACCATTTGTTGAGAGATAGCTGATACAGTGGTTTGATTTTTTCAGCGATCGCTGAGCTGTCAATCTTACGTCTTAAGTACATGAGCGAAGCTATCGTAATCCCAATTAGGGCAATCCCTACGGAACTCCCGCCCATAATTAGAAATTCTGTCCAGTCAAACGCCTCTGCCTCTGCCGCCACTTGGGCAACAGCCTCCCCTGCCGGGTGGATAAACTCCTCAAAGTAGTTGTTAAACGGTGTCCCCACCAAACCAATCAGCGTTGAGGGTATCGCCAGTAACAACAAGGGCAAGGTCATGGTTAGCGGAGACTCATGGGGAAACTCACTGTGTCCATGATCATGATCGTGGTCGTGATTGGTCTCTGCTTTGAGTTCTTTCGTATCCATTGCACCAGGCCCAAAAGCGGGTGCCACCTCACCCAGCGCTGCCGCTTTGAGCTGCTTGCGAATGTGCATTAAATTTCCGCGGAAGTCTCCCTCAAAGGTGGAGAAATACATCCGGAACATATAAAACGCGGTTATCCCGGCAGTCAGCCAACCAACCACCCACAGAATGGGATTTGCCTGGAAAGCATTTCCCAGAATTTCATCCTTTGACCAGAAACCGGCAAAAGGAGGAATACCACAAATTGCCAAGGTACCGATGAAAAAGGTCAGAGCCGTAAGCGGCATATACTTGCGCAAGCCCCCCATCAGTCGCATATCCTGAGCCAAAACTGGGTCATGACCCACGACAGCTTCCATGCCATGAATCACTGAACCCGAACCCAGGAACAGCATCGCTTTGAAATAAGCATGGGTCATCAGGTGGAATAACCCAGCGGTATAGGAGCCAATACCCATCGCCATGACCATATAACCCAATTGGGAAATGGTGGAATAGGCTAAACCTTTCTTAATGTCGTTTTGAGTAATTGCGATCGAAGCGCCTAAAAATGCTGTAAATGCTCCTGTCCAGGCAATCACGTTCATGACGGATGGGATACCATCAAACACCGGGTACATCCGGGCAATCAAGAATACCCCAGCCGCCACCATCGTGGCGGCATGAATCAGCGCAGAAATGGGCGTCGGACCTTCCATCGCGTCCGGTAGCCAGACATGCAGGGGAAACTGAGCCGATTTCGCTACCGGCCCTAAAAACACCAAAATAGCAAACAGTGCGGCTAGAGCAGAACTCAGGTAACCGGATTCCACAAAGGTTTTTAGGTGGGCACCCATCACGTCAAACTCAAAGCTGCCCGTTGCCCAGTACAGACCTAAAATGCCCAACAGCAGACCAAAGTCACCCACACGGTTGGTTACAAAGGCTTTTTGCGCCGCATCTGCGGCTGGCTTACGGTCATACCAAAAGCCAACTAGCAGGTAAGAGCACATACCCACCAATTCCCAGAAAATATAAACCTGTACCAAGTTAGGGCTGACCACCAGACCTAACATGGAGGAGCTAAACACACTCAAATAGGCGTAGAAGCGAACATACCCCGGATCATGAGCCATGTAGCCATCGGTGTAAATCATCACCAGAAACGCTACAGTTGTCACAATCACCAGCATTAGTGCCGTCAAGTGATCGATGGTGTAGCCCATCGTGAGGTGAAAATTGCCAGCCGCCGCCCACTCCAGAGTTCGGGTAAAAGGTTCATGGCCGTGAAATTGACTCCACAGCAAAGCAAAGGAGAGAACCATCGATGCTCCCAGTAGGGAGACAACGAACACGGCGTTCAATTGCCGCAGACGGTTAGTTGCTTTGTTTAGTGTGATTAGCCCTAAGCCTACCAGCATTGCCCCAACTAAGGGCAAAACTGGTATCAGCCAGGCATATTGATAAAGCGGTTCCATGGCTAATGCCTTCTTCAGATTTCGTTACTATTCTGGCAAAACGTTAACACTGTGACATATACCTACTCGAAAAAAAAGTTTGCTCAAAAACAATAACTAAATCAGGAATAGTAAAAGTACTTACAAAATAAAAAGCCCATCGGTTGATTGCTTCTACCGATGGTTACATAAGTAAAGAAACTAATGATCAGGTTTTCAGCCAGCAGGCATGACCGTACTTAAGCCTACATCCTGATGCGGCCAAGCTGAGGGCTTATCCAAAAATCACTCTGTCATTTTGAGAAATTCAGTAGTTGGGTGGGTTTTGCCCGCCCTATGGAAAATGGCTTAGCTGTTTTTTTATCGGCTGTGCCTGATTCATCCCAACGCGACGAGAGTCGGCACTGCGATCGCACATCCCAAGGCATTGACTAAGCTGATTTGGGTAGTGAAGTGACGACCATGAGTGTTTTGAGCGACATTCGCACATCCTCCCGTCCATTGAAGTGGTCAAGCCGTTGAATCACTTGACCTCCCTCGAATAAGAGCAATGTCGGCAGGGACTTGATTCGATACGTCGTTGCCAGCTTCAGATTATCATCGGCATTTATCCTTACTAATTTGACTTGCCCATTCCATTCCGACTGAAATTCCCGAAGCAGGGGCTGGATGACTCGACACAGCCCACACCAGGGTGCCGAAAAATCCACCAGAACGGGGAGCGAAGATTCTAAAACGTCTTGTCTAAAAGTCCGCTCGTTAAGAGACAACACCATTTTTCCTCGGAAATATATGAGTTTTTACAATGATTGGGATCATGCTACATCCAAATGGGAGTATTTGAACACTGAAAGTCAATAAAAATCCTGGTATTACGTGTATTACGGGTTGACAAGGCAGTGTATTACGTGTATTACCAATTAACATTCCCTGTCGCTGCGATTAAAAGGGGATGTGCCCACCACAGCAACAGAATGAACACGGTAACGCCCAGGTAAGCCGGACGGACAAACTCTTCCCATTTGAGGCTCTGGCGTCCCTGGAGAATCGCCCAGAAAGGGATGACGGAGGTGCGAGCTTTCGCAACTTCAAAAGCCTCACCATATCGTCTCTGCATCCGCTTATCGCCATGCCAGACGGCGAAAAGATGATGCAGGACTAATCCAACTGAGGTGAGGAGGGTGAAGCTAGTACCAACCCAAAGGGTATGAGCAATGCACCAAATAACCTGTCCCACCATTTGAGGGTGTCGGGTGATCCGAATGATGCCTGTCTCGAACAGGTGTACTTGGGGCTTTTGAATTGCAGCAATTTCTAGTAAGTTGAACGTAGCTGGATAGAGAAAAAGAAAAGAAATGGCAGAGAGAACCCAAACCAGCGACTGGATGCCGGGAACACCCTGAACCTGCCAAAGCTGCAAGCCGTCATATCGGTGATTAAAAAAATAAATTATTAATACAACAGCGAGGGGGAGGCTCACTAGGGCAAACAGGATACGGTAAAGTCTTGGACCCATGCGTTGTTCTCCCCAAGGTCGGAGTGCGGCTAAACCACTGTGAGCGATCGCAAACCCCAAGAGCAGCCCAATCATCACAAAATGGCTGGAACTTAGCCAACTAGAAAACCCCATAAACAACTAATGTAGATTCTGTGAACATTCCATCGTAACAAGTATTGGCATAAGTACTTGCGACCTCGGTATGTTACTGTCGATTTCAGCAGAGACTGACAACATTTATTCTTAGGCCGTTCACTCCTTGAGTCAAATTTCATCCTTAAACGGATTGTTATTTGCCTCAGTTGCTCCTTTCACTCTTGACCAACTCCGCATTCTCAAAGCAATCGCTACTGAGGGGAGTTTTAAACGTGCGGCTGATAGCTTGTACGTTTCACAACCCGCTGTAAGCTTGCAGGTTCAGAACTTAGAGCGGCAGCTAGATGTTCCCTTATTTGACCGGGGTGGACGCCGCGCCCAACTAACGGAAGCAGGATACCTACTCCTGAGTTACGGGGAAAAAATTCTCTCGCTTTGTCAAGAAACCTGCCGTGCGATCGAGGATTTACAAAATCTCCAGGGTGGCACGTTGATCGTCGGCGCTTCTCAAACCACTGGCACCTATCTCCTGCCTCGGATGATTGGCATGTTTAGGCAGCGCTATCCCGATGTGGCTGTGCAATTGCAGGTTCACTCCACTCGCCGTACCGCTTGGAGTGTTGCCAATGGACAGGTGGATTTAGCCATCATTGGCGGGGAAGTGCCGGGTGAGTTACAAGAAACCCTAGAAATTATTCCCTACGCAGAAGACGAGCTGGCACTGATTTTGCCAGCTTTTCATCCTCTATCCAAAGTCGGCACGATCCAAAGAGAGGATTTGTATAAGTTGCAGTTCATTGCCTTAGATTCTCAATCCACCATCCGCAAGGTGATTGACCAAGTCCTCACGCGTTGCGCCATTGACCCCAGACGCCTCAAGGTTGAGATGGAACTCAACTCCATTGAGGCGATTAAAAATGCCGTGCAATCTGGACTAGGAGCGGCCTTTGTCTCTATTTCTGCGATCGAGAAAGAGTTACAGATGGGCATTCTGCACCGCGCACTCATCGATGACGTAGTCGTCAAGAGAGGTCTATCTGTCATTGTCAACCCCCACCGCTACCGTTCTAAGGCAGCCGAAGCCTTTAGTAAGGAGATTTTACCTGAATTTGCCACTCCAGGATGGAAATTGAAAGCCGAACCAGCGGCAATGGTCGCAGCAAAAATCCAGGCTAGTTCTGCTCATGCGGTAGGAGATTAACCTGAGTTTTTTGGAGCTGAGGCATTGAGCGTCTAGGAATGTGCTTCGAGGCTAAAGTGAGAAAAGAAAGAAAAACTTGAGTGGCTTAATTTGTTAGTGTCTTTCGGTGCCTTCGATGCTCTATTCCTGACGCTTTATGGAAATTTACTGCACCCGTCCTAGCTGTCCCCGCCCCCAAAATCACTTTCCAGATCTTGATAACAAGGCCACTCTCAAGACGGCACAGCAGAAATTCTGTACAGCCTGCGGGATGCCACTGATTTTAGTCGGTCGCTATCTCCCGTCGAAGTTACTGGGACAGGGAGGCTTTGGAGCCGCGTTTCTAGCTCGCGATCGCTATACGCCAGCTATGCGTCAGTGTGTGGTCAAGCAGTTTCAGCCCTCTGGTGATTTGAACCCGCAGCAGCTGCAAATCGCGCAAGATTTATTTGAGCGGGAGGCAGAAGTTTTAGAGCAACTGGGTAGCCGTCATCCCCAAATCCCCGATCTGTTTGCCTTCTTCCCCTTGAGTGTGCCTAAAACACAAGGGGGTAAGGAAGACCAATTCTTTTATCTCGTACAAGAATTCATTGATGGACAAAATTTGGAAGAAGAATTAAACCGCAAAGGACAGTTCTCGGAAGCCGAGGCTCTAGAGGTACTGCGGGAAATTCTCAACGTACTGAAATTTGTTCATGAAAATGGCTCAATTCACCGAGATATAAAGCCCTCCAACATCATGCGCGACACGAATGGGCGCTTTTATCTTTTAGATTTTGGTGCAGTTAAGCAGGTGACGACAGCAGCAGGAGCAGGCGGGGGGAGGTCAACCGGCATTTATTCCCAAGGATTTGCACCGCCTGAGCAGATGGCGGGTGCTCAAGTCTATCCCTCAACTGATTTGTATGCCCTAGCTGTAACGGTGATTACATTGCTAACTGGGAAAGAGGCCGGAGAACTGTATGATTCCTATAGCAACGGGTGGAACTGGAAACTTTATGCCCAAGTGAGCAATACCGTGGCAGATGTTTTAGACCGAATGCTGTTGGCAACTCCTAATCAACGCTTTCAGTCTGCTCAAGAGGTAATTGACGCTCTCACGCCACGACCCGCTTCACCACCGCCACCACCTCCTATTAATCCCTTTCCGCCGCCTTCACCGCCGCCTGTTCAGGCGTCCACTGCGTCCACCACAATGCCGCCATTGACTCAACCCCAAAGTAGCCAACCTGTAACAACGACTCCTATCAATCCTCAACCCCTATCTGGACGACCTACTTTTTCAGTGTTGGAAATTATCGGTGGGGCAGCTTTTACGGGATGTGAAGCGGGATTGTTATTTACTGCCCTGCGTATCGTGCTGGGGATTTCAAGCATTAGCATAGGACTATTAATCTTCATTGTTGGAGGGCTGATTTTTGCGCAAAATCGTCGCATTCTCGAAGGAAAAGACTTGCCGATCATCGGCGTACTCACCCTAGGGGGTGTGTTATTCCTCACTGTATGGAAGCATATTCCTATCCCTTATGTCATTGTGAGCGCACTTTTCACCGGAGCCGGAGCGATCGCCATCACGGCTCTTTTTCAGCTAATTTATCGATTACTGCGTCGGTTGCTCTAAGCGCCTCCAATCCAGCCGCCAGACTTATCAGTGCATGTCCCAAAAAAACGAAACGGTTGTTCTTGTGCTTTCTTTAGTCGTCACTCTGGCTTTAGTGGCGATAGGAGCATGGTGGTTTACAAAAGCTAGGGGTACGAATCCGCCACATGTGTCGGGAAATCCGAGTAGTCCGAGCGAAACCCCACCAACTCAATCAAATCAGGTTTTTCAAGAGCGCATTAGTGCAGGAGAGAAACTCTTAATTCCTACCAATCCCACACCCGAAAAACAAGCGGCGATTAAGGCGATCGCATCGGGTAATTATACCGAAGCTGTCACGCAACTCGAAGCGTCTCTAAAAAGCGATCGCAACGACCCCGAAGCCCTGATTTATCTCAACAACGTTCGGATTGGCAACCAACAATCTTATACTATTGCGGCTTCTGTTCCTATTACTTCTGATGTTAATGCAGCTCAAGAAATACTGCGCGGTGTCGCTCAAGCTCAAAATGAAATCAATCAAGCGGGTGGAATCAAAGGCACTCCCCTAAAAGTGCTAGTTGCCAATGATGAGAATAATCCAGATATAGCCAAGCAAGTAGCAGCTGCTTTGGTGAAAAACTCTGAAGTCTTGGGAGTTATTGGACATTATGCTAGTGATGTGACTTTAGCCACTGTAGAAACTTACCAATCAGGAAAACTCGTTGCCATTTCTCCGATTAGCACTTCGGTGAAACTATCGGGTCAAAGCCATTATGTTTTTCGTACTGTTCCCAGTGATTATGTAGCGGCAAGAGCCTTAGCCGAGTATATGCTGCAAAAACTCAAGAAGCAAAAAGTCGTTGTTTTTTTTAACTCTCAAAGTGGCTATAGCCAGTCCCTTAAATCGGAGTTTGTGACCGCTGTTTCCTTAGGAGGGGGACAGATATTCAGTGAGGTTGACTTATCCGATCCGAATTTTGATGCCGTTCCCAGCATCGATCAGGCTATTCAGGCAGGCGCACAAGTGCTGATGTTAGCCGTGGATACAGGTAGCCTCGATAAGGCGATGCTAGTGGTTCAGGTTAATGGCAAACGGCTCCGTGTTTTAGCCGGAGATGATGTTTACACACCCAAGACCTTGCAATTAGGGGGGCTGGCGGCTGAAAACATGGTGCTGGCAATTCCCTGGCATATTCGGGGAAACCCTCAGGCTGAGTTTCCCAAAGCCGCTACTCAACTTTGGGGAGCAGACGTGAACTGGCGTACAGCAATGGCTTATGATGCTGCTAAGGCACTGATTGCCGGAATTCGGCGGAATCCGACGCGGACGGGTGTGCAACAAGCGCTTTTATCACCCAATTTTTCTGCCACAGGTGCGGGTGGAGATATTAAGTTTCTGGCATCAGGCGATCGCAATCAAACAATCCAATTGGTAACCATTAAGCCTGGTAAAGGTACCCGTTTCGGCTACGAGTTTGTGCCAGTCCCCAAATAACTAATTGTCAGGGTAAAAATTTGGATCAAGAGAAGAGAATACTCGAAATATCGCTTTTAACTTTTGACTATTAACTTCTTCATCACCGAGGTTTGATGACTAAACGACGATTTAGTGCTTTATGTCTCAAAAAAACGAAACGACTGTTCTAGTATTAGCCCTCTTAATTACAGCTGCCTTATTAGGTGGTGGCTTTTGGTGGTTTACCCGGAAACCAGGTTTTGACATGGGACGTAATGGGCAAAATCAATCCGAGCGCTCGCAACTTGCCAAAAAGGTTGAAACTTTTGCACAAGTTCAGAATGTACCAACGGGACTGTTTAGCTATGGGGGTAGCACGGTTTGGGTAACAGTCCGTAAAGAAGTAGACCCAGCCATTCAAACCGTCTGGCCACAGTTCCAATTGCGCTACACAGCCCCCAATAGTGGGGCACCCAGTTCTGAAACAGGTATCCAGATGTTGTTAAATAATCAACTGGATTTTGCTCAGTCCTCGGTTCCCCTGACTGATGAAAATTATCAAAAGGCACAACAACGGGGTTTTAAACTCAGAGAGATTCCGGTAGCGTTGGATGCAATCGCGGTTGTTGTCAACCCCAGCTTAAATATTCCAGGTTTGACCGTAGACCAATTCAACGACATCTATGCAGGGAAGATTACGAACTGGAATCAAGTGGGAGGGCCAAATTTAAAAATTAAGCCCTACGGTAAACCTGATCGCGACTCTAACCCCGCCGTTGAACTAGTTCCCACGACGACTGAGGCTCTACGCAAAGTGGAGACCGAGTCAGGGGGAATTTACTATAGTTCAGCACCTTTGTTAGTTTCTCAGTGTAAAGTCAAGCCGTTACCCGTGGGTCGGTCGGTCAAGGAACTTGTACCTCCTTACAAAGAGCCTTTTGTTCCTCTCTCCCAGTGTCCACAAAAACGCAATGAAGTGAACACAGAGGCGATTTTGAGTGGTCAATATCCCCTGACTCGGAGATTATTAGTACTTGTCAAACAGAACGGTCAAATTGAGGAGCAAGCAGGAGAATCTTATGCCAATTTGTTGCTGACAACTCAGGGCAAAGACTTACTCACCAAAGCTGGATTTATTCCTATTCGCTGAGGATGCGATCGCATCGGCTAATGAGGCAAAATAGTAATTTTACAGCCGTTATCAGTTATGTATCCCAAACGGTAGGGGCACGACATGTCGTGCCCTTACAAGG
>NZ_DATNPA010000010.1:0-13474 GCF_036703385.1 Allocoleopsis sp.
AAATGACATTAATTACACAAAGATAAACCCATGCGCCCAATAAGCTTAATAAGCTACCACTCCAAGCTAGAGCTTGAATTCCGTTTTTAGCTCCATAGAGCAATGTCATCAAGAAAGCACTACTGTAGAACAAACCACAACCGACCCCCCAGAGGAGATAAATTTCCAAAAGCAAGCCCAAGGGGAAATCCGCAGCTAAGGCAGAGACACCATGCAATGGAACGGCGAGAACTATCCCCAAATAAAGTACCGCAGGAACTCCCAGCATTTTACCGATCAGAATGCTTTGGCTAGACTGTGGACTCAAGCGAATAAAGTTAAGAGTGCCGCGATGCTCTTCTTTGCCCAAATCACTCATGAGCAGGTAAACACCACAAGTGAGTAGGAGACAAGGCAGTATCAAGTTGAGAGCTTTAAACACACCCTCCCATTGGATATACCAGGTATCAGTGCAGTCCCCACCTCTCTGACTGCCAAGGAGGAGGAGGAGGAGTTGACAGACTAAGGAGGTACTGACTGCCACAAAGAGGTTTTGGGTTTTGAGCTGACCTTTGAGTTCCCGAAACAGTTGCGGATTCCACTCGACTAGTTGGTTTAGCCGTTTTAGTTCCATTGATTAATGTCTCCAAGACAAGAGAGTTCTTGCTCTAAGTCAATTGTGGTTACCTATTCTGAAAATAGGTTGAAGGTTAGAAGGTTGAAGATTAGAGATTTTCATGCGTTCTGGTGTGCGCAATTCATGAAGGCTACTAATAAGTATTTATCTCCTTGCCGTTCGCCATTTATGCAAGACAGCTGAGGTATTTAGCCCATTTCGGACGGATGAAAAGAAAACGATACGAACAGATCTGCTAGAAAAGTTCTGCCGAGCTGTACGATTCCCCAAATAACCCCAATCCTATCCTTCCCTGAGTTGCTTTGACGGGAGCTTGTGCAGAAACGATCAACAGGAAAATGCGGCGATTGGTTGAAACCGTTCCTTTCCTCGGTATGATAATAAACCGGTTGGGGTTACCCGCTGTTTACTGATTACACGTCTCGCTTTGTCTACGGAGCAAACAACCAGCATGGCACAACATTACCGTATTACTCTTTTGCCAGGTGATGGCATTGGTCCGGAAATCATGGCAGTCGCGGTTGATGTCTTAAAAGTCGTCGGTGAGCAGCTCAATATAACGTTTGAATTCACCGAAGCCCTAATCGGGGGGGCAGCAATTGATGCAACAGGTGAGCCTCTACCTGCCAAAACCCTGGAAATTTGCCGTAACAGCAATGCTGTCTTACTAGCGGCGATTGGTGGCTACAAGTGGGATACACTGCCTCGGCATTTACGCCCTGAAACTGGGCTGTTAGGATTGAGAGCGGGTTTAGGTTTATTTGCCAATCTAAGACCCGCGACGATTTTACCTCAACTGATTGATGCTTCAAGTTTAAAACGAGAGGTGGTTGAGGGCGTTGATATTATGGTGGTACGAGAACTCACTGGCGGTATATACTTTGGTCAACCCAGGGGAATCTTTACCACAGAAACTGGTGAGAAGCGAGGCGTCAATACGATGGCGTATACCGAAGCCGAAATTGACAGAATTGGGCGGGTAGCCTTTGAAGCGGCTCGAAAACGCCGTAAAAAGCTTTGTTCGGTGGATAAATCCAATGTACTAGAGGTGTCCCAGTTGTGGCGCGATCGCATGACTCAACTCGCCACTGAGTATCCGGATGTGGAACTCTCTCACCTGTATGTAGATAATGCTGCTATGCAGCTTTTGCGGGCACCTAAGCAGTTTGACACGATTGTGACGGGCAATCTGTTCGGAGATATTCTCTCTGATGCTGCCGCTATGCTTACAGGTAGTATCGGGATGTTACCTTCTGCTAGTTTAGGCGAAAAAGAACCTGGGGTTTTTGAACCCGTTCATGGCTCTGCCCCCGACATTGCTGGACAGGATAAAGCTAACCCCTTAGCTCAGGTTCTCAGTGCAGCAATGATGCTACGCTATGGTTTAAATCAGCCAACGGCGGCTGACCGCATTGAGCAAGCCGTGCTCAAGGTTTTGGAGCGAGGCGATCGCACAGGGGACATCATGTCAGAAGGAATGAACCCGCTAGGTTGCCGAGCTATGGGAGATGCACTGATTCAGGCACTATCTGGAAGCTGAATCATAGGACTGGCGCTTGCCGCGTTTACGCGCTCAAGCCTCTTGCTGTAATTGCGCTGTTGGATTAAAGTCGAGCTTAAATAATAGGGGTAGGCGGGTGGTATATACATCATCACAGCAATGGCCAGAAAATTACATAGAGCGGATGGATATTCCGATGTTGCTAGACCCCGTTTTACTGAGGTCAGCTCGACAAATTTATCGCACTTACTATGAAGTGCATCCAGACCTCACACAGCGTCCCACTGGTGTAGCCATTGACCGATATACCCATCGCGGAAAACTAATTTTTAAGAAAAGACCTATTCTTTTACCTCAAGAATGTTTTGTGCCTTTTAGCCAACTAGAGGCAGAGATTTATTAGGTTAAGGGTTGAAGGTTTCTAAGAGTTGAAGGTTAGAAGGTTGAAGGTTTCTAAGAGTTGAAGGTTAAAAGTTTATAGCGAATCTTATCGCTCTGTAACCTGCTCGCCTGATCAACTTGCCAACCTGCTCGCCCTAAAAGCTGCAACCTATTTTTGATATGGAAGCTCTGTTTACTGCTGTATCTTCTTTGATTATTTTTGCTGTAGGTGCATCATTTGGCAGCTTTTTGAATGTGGTTGTTTATCGACTGCCTGCGAAACTATCATTGTTCTGGCCCCCTTCTCGCTGCCCTGATTGTTTGCGTCCGTTAAAAAAGCGAGATAATGTTCCCGTCCTTGGGTGGCTGTGGTTGAAAGGACGTTGTCGTTTCTGTAAAAGTCGGATTTCTAAGCGCTATCCCCTAGTAGAGGCGGGCACGGGTCTGCTGTTTTTATTAGTATTCTGGTTCTATGGTTTTAGCTGGCTAACTTTAGGATATTGGGCTTTTTTGAGCTGGTTATTGGCTCTTTCTCTGATTGACCTAGATACGATGACTCTCCCAAATGTTTTAACCCAATCGGGATTGATGGCGGGTTTAGTATTTCAAGGAACTGTCGGTTTTTTGCACGCGTCTCAATGGACAGGAGTGTCCCAGCAGCTGATGAGTGGCATTGTTGGCGCGGTGCTGGGAATTTGGTTATTCGATCTTATTTCCTTTGTAGGCTCGATTCTTTTCGGACAAACCGCGATGGGTGGGGGTGATGCCAAACTCGCGGCGATGATGGGAGCTTGGTTGGGATGGAAGTATCTGCTGTTGAGTGGATTCATCGCTTGTGCTGTGGGAGCTTGTGCCGGGGGAGGCGCGATCGCGCTCGGTTGGCTAGATAGAAGACAACCGATGCCCTTTGGTCCCTTTCTCGCTTTGGGAGCAGCCTTGACAGTTTTTTGGGGCGAGGCCATTGTCTCTACTTATATGCGGCTGTTTTTCCCTTTGATCTGAAGCAGGTTGGCAAGTCAAACAAGTTGACAAGGGAAGCACTTGGATGTAAGAAAACCTTAAACTTTCAACGTTAAAACCTCCAAACCTTAAACCTTTATTCCAAATCCCTTGTATTATTAACCCAAAAATATGCGTCTTGAGTCTTGATAAGATTAACCTGTGTCTTGGATCACCCTAAAAACAACCAATGCCCGCTGGGAAGCCGAGCTGATGCAGCAGGTGCTAGCGGCTCATGATATCCCCAGTCGAATTCTCGATACAGGGATAACTCCCTATTTTGGTGCGGGTAGCTCCGCAGCATTGCAAGTCCGCCCCCAAGACCAATGGACAGCTTTACTTCTATTGAGTTGTCCAGAAGAGGAGCAAGCTGGGGCATCCGATAACAATTAAGGAATAAAAAAATTACATGTCTTTATTCGATTGGTTTGCAAATCGACGAAAATCAGAACCGACTAATCAACAACCTCAGGAGCGAGAGATTGCGGACGGGCTATGGACTAAGTGTCCGGCTTGCGGGGTGTTGGCTTATACAAAAGACCTACAGGCTAATCAACTGGTCTGTCTGGAATGCAAGCACCATATGCGAGTCTATAGTGATGAGCGTATCCAGCAGCTGATTGATGCTAATACTTGGATGCCGTTGGATGAGCATTTGCGTCCGACCGATCCTCTCAAGTTTCGCGATCGCAAACAATATAGCGATCGCTTGCGAGAGACTCAAGACAAAATTCATGTGGTAGACGCAGTTCAAACTGGCACAGGTCAGCTAGAGAGTGTACCTGTTGCTTTGGGTGTCATGGACTTCCGGTTCATGGGTGGCAGTATGGGATCAGTCGTGGGCGAAAAACTCACCCGTCTCATCGAACATGCAACACTACGAAGCTTACCCGTTCTGATTATTTGTGCCTCTGGGGGAGCCCGGATGCAAGAGGGGATGCTCAGTCTGATGCAGATGGCCAAAATCTCAGGAGCTCTAGAGCGCCATCGTGAAGCCAGACTGCTTTACATCCCGGTGCTGACTCATCCCACGATGGGCGGCGTTACGGCAAGCTTTGCCATGCTTGGCGATATTATTCTGGCAGAACCCGAAGCAACAATTGGCTTTGCTGGACGCCGGGTGATTGAGCAAACCCTCCGCGAAAAGCTGCCCGACGATTTTCAAACCTCTGAATATTTGTTACAGCACGGCTTCGTGGATGCGATCGTGCCCCGAACTCAATTGAAAAAAACCCTTGCCCAGCTGATTAACCTACATCAACCCCTCTCAACCTCACCATCGGTGTTTCCGATAGCCGAAGCGATGCGCTTGAGTGTCAGAAGTTCCGATTGATCCCAACCTCCTCTTCTTCGTTAGGGAAAGGCGTCGCAAGAGTGGCATCATATTTTAAGAGACTCGATCTTGTTTGATGCCAGCCAATAATTATGGGGTTTGCAGACCTGTCAATTGCGGAGATTGCCGCAGAGTATGACCTTCCTCCTGAGGAAGTATGTCATCTATGCCAGCAGTTGGGAATTGCTTACAAAACTCAAGAAACCCGTCTGGCTCTGGAGGATGCCAAGGCAATTATTTCTATGATTTTGTCCGAAAGAGAGGGTTCAGTTACACCTTCTAGTGGGGGAGATTAGGCTCCACCTACCATCGGTGAGTAATTCCTTTGGGAAAGCTCCCACAAAACCAGTGCGCGTTTCCTTCGTACTCCAAGGAATCTTTTTTGCCGATTGCCCAAGGGGCACTGCCAAAGGCGATCGCTGGGTTGACGGTGATGCCCCTCAGATAGAGGATAGGCTCCAGATTGAGTCCGTGCTGTGTTGAGTAGCTAAAACGAATGAGCCATATTTTTGAAGGAGAACCAAGAATGAAGCGACTCATCTTGCTTGCGTTGGCAGTTGTATTTTTTGCCTTTCAACTCGCTGTCGGGAGTGCAGCCGCTGTTGAACTGACCCCTGACGTGCGTACCGTAAAGGCCAATGAAGGGGGTGACACCATTACCCTCAGCCTCAAGCAGGTGCAAAAAGGCAAGCGTTTGTTTAACGATACCTGTGCACAATGTCATGGTGGCGGCAGAACGAAAACTGACCCCAACGTGGGCTTAGGGACTGATTCACTGGCTGGAGCAACGCCACCACGGGACAACATTGCCGCCTTGGTGGATTACATGAAGAATCCCACCACCTATGACGGAGAAACTGAAATTGCTGAGTTACACCCCAGTCTCAAGAGTGCTGATATCTATTCAGAGATGAGAAATCTCACAGACGATGACCTGGAAGCGATCGCGGGTCATATCCTTCTCCAGCCGAAAATCATCGGCAGAATGTGGGGAGGTGGCAAAGTCTACAACTAATATCCAGCTTGTGTGATTGAGTCATTGGTCATCGGTCGTTGGTCATTGGTTATTCCTCCAGTCGTTAGACATGGCTGACAAACTAAGCACTAGTGACTGATGACTAAGGACTAATGACCAACGACTAAGGACTAAGGATTAATGCTGACCAGTTCCATCCAAATTCCTCAACTTTTACACTCCTTACGGCGTCAACTGTTCTCAACTTACTTTTTCCTTGCCGTTTTAATGGCTGTCTTGGGCGTCTTTATGGTCAGCTCACCGGCTCAGGCTGCTGTAGATAGCTACGTTAGGCGCTATCTTGATGTTAAAGAACCCATAGCTCTGGATATAGATGAAAAGGGGCAGACAAAGCTGTTCTCTGGCGAAGACTTGTCCGTCGGCAAAGAACTGTTTGAGGCTCATTGCATCAATTGTCATGTTGGAGGAGCGACCTTGCCTGATCCAACCGTGTCTTTAGCGCTGGATACCCTCGCTGGTGCCACACCACCTCGTGATAACATCGACGGCATCGTAAATTTTCTGAGAGAACCCATGACCTATGATGGGAGTGATTTAACCTTTTGGTGCCGTCAAGTTTCAGAAGGTTGGATACCACAGGAGCAAATCGAGATGTTAGCCGCCTTCGTTCTCAGGGCAGCCCAGAAAGCACCTGGATGGGGTACCTCTAATTTCTAACTACATCTAGAACCCTTGACAGAGGTAAGAAGGGTAAAGACTTGCTCTAAGATATTAATAAAGACTTCAATGGCGAATTTTCGGAGAAAATGATGAAATTTAAAGCCGCAATTTCACGCAGGCTGGGTCTACTACTGTCTACAATCTTGCTGATAGTTGCTAGCTTTGCATTGTCAGCAACCCCCGCAGCAGCGGACACCTATACGATTAAAATGGGTACCGACAGTGGAATGCTTCAGTTCGAGCCATCGACTGTCACGATTAAGCCAGGTGACACAGTCAAGTGGGTGATGAATAAAGTTCCGCCTCACAACGCTGTCTTTGATGACACTAAATTCCCTGGTGGAGATAAGGCATTGGCGAAAAAGTTATCTCATGATAAGTTAACGTTTTCTCCAGGTGAGTCTTTTGAAGCGACTTTCCCAGCCGACACCGCGCCTGGAACCTATCCTTTCTACTGCCAACCTCACCGGGGTGCTGGCATGGCAGGCAAGGTCATTGTCCAATAATTAAAACCTTAATTATTGTGTCGAAATTGCTAATCACTTGTCGTTTTGTGGATTGGTTTTTCCCAACTAGATAGATGTCTCTCTATTCATTGGGTAAGTGTTAATCAAACCAACGATATGGCTGCCCAGGTTCTAGAATAAGTTGAGCAGGGCTAGTAAGTCTTTTCAATTCCACCTTTTGCTAAAAACAAAACCCTCTCTTTGGAGAGGGTTTTTTTATGACATAAGAGAGCAGACAAATCAAGCGAGTTAGGATAGGGTTTTCCCATGTTTGGATAAATAGGAACGACCTATCGTGTTTCCCATTAGCGATCACAATCCCACCCGCATCACTCCCTACGTCACCTATGCCCTGATTGGCGCAAATGTCTTTATTTTTCTGTATGAGCTGCGTTTAACGAAAAGTCTGCTGGATCAATTCTTTGAGCTTTATGCTGTTGTTCCCAGCGAGTTAACCGCTACTCTCCTGGGCAAGCCCGTCAATCAGCCAGTGCCAGAACTGCTAACCTTGGTGACCTCTCAATTCCTACATGGTGGTTATTTGCATATTTTGGGAAATATGCTGTTTTTGTGGATTTTTGGCAACAATATCGAAGACAAGCTAGGACATGTAAAGTATTTAATTTTTTACATTACTTGTGGCGTATTAGCGGCTTTGACTCAGTGGTTTTTCTCCATGCAATCCGGGATTCCTTCGCTGGGTGCTAGTGGTGCGATCGCAGGTGTTATGGGTGCTTATATCCTCAGGTTTCCCCATGCTAGAATCCGCACTTTAGTATTTCTCGGCCCCTTCATTGTATTTCCCGATATCCCAGCCATCTTCTTCCTGGGAATTTGGTTCATACAGCAAGCTTTATACGGCATTGCCAGTCTGAATGTACCCAGTAATATCGGGATGGAGAGTGGGGGAGTGGCTTACTGGGCGCACGCCGGTGGATTTGTTTTCGGAGCAATTCTTGGCCCCTTGCTTGGGCTGTTTTCTGAAGATTCTAGACTCTGAATCTCACAATCTGCCAAGGCATCAAACCGTCTGAGAAATAACAAATTTTTGCCCAACATATAGCGGTAATTATCTGACTTCATCCTAGAACAGCTCCTCTATCTAGAGAGTCATCTTTTCTGATTTGGTGGAACCAAAAATCTATCCTCAGTTGGCAGCGAAGGAAAGCCACATTAAGTTATGTTTTTTTTAGTTTAGTAAAATAATTAGGAAAAACGCTTGTGGTTCCCCTACGTGATGAAAATCCGATAAGAATAACTCCCTATGTCACTTACGCCCTAATAGCTGCCAATCTCTTGATTTTTATCTATGAACTCACTTTGGCTGGGCCTCAGCTTGATGGATTTTTCCATCTTTTTGCGGTTGTTCCCAAAGAACTCACGTACAGTTTTAATGGCATTTCTGTAAATCAGCCAGTGCCAGAACCCCTGACTTTGATCACCTCACAGTTTCTCCATGCGGGCTTTACCCATGTAGGGTTTAACATGTTGTTTCTGTGGATTTTTGGCAACAATATTGAGGAGGAATTGGGTAGCGTTAAGTTTTTGATTTTTTATCTAGCTTGTGGGGTATTAGCGGCTCTTACCCAGTGGTTTTTCTCAGCTAACTCTGTAATTCCTTCCCTAGGTGCCAGTGGTGCGATCGCAGGAGTTATGGGAGCCTATATTCTTAAGTTTCCTAAGGCCAGGGTGGTAACCTTACTTCCTTTGGGTTTCTTTTTCACCACGCTGAGAGTCCCTGCCCTGTTTTATCTAGGTTTTTGGTTTTTGCAGCAAGCCTTTAATGGGGTAGCCATGCTAGAAGCACCAGCGAATGTTGGGATGGAAAGTGGTGGAGTTGCCTATTGGGCACATGCTGGCGGCTTTATTTTTGGCGCAATTCTTGGACCCTTATTAGGGTTATTTGCTCCTGATACCAAACCCCCAGCTTATAACACAGAACCAGAATCATATTAATTTTTCAGGAGCTTTTTAATAGGAAGATAGTTTGCGTAACACTGCGCGAACTACTTCTATGTTTTAATTGTTAAATTATGGCGTTTCTGATACCACTCCTCCATAGTAATGCGCTTAATTAATTACCCCCTGTAGTCCGCCTAGAGTTCGGGGGACGGCGACAGCAGAGCGACAGCCGCGGGTTCATAAACTGCAACTTCATAGAGAATTGGTATTGTGTGAAGTACATCAGAAGAAAAAGTCAAATATTCAAATCTTGACCAGTCAATCTTTTTCCTTCTGCCCTCTGTATTCTGCCTTTTGCTATACAAGCTTTATAATCAATACCCACCCCCTCTTCAGGGGGTGGGTTTGCGCAACTTGATTTACTTATTGATTTACTTACGGAAAGCAAGCCTAGGAATTTTTATCGATAATTGGCCTGCCATCAACATCAACATCTAGTTCTTCACGACGCAGTGTTTCTGTTGCATTTACTGTGTCACGCTCAACTTCCTTCCTGACGCTGACTTCTTCCCGGACAAAGGCTTGCTTCTGGATTTCAGCGGTTTCTTCATAGACCTCCATGCGAGCCACTTCGCCTTCACGGAAATCAACAGAACCCGGTGTAACTTCTCTGGCGTCAGTAGGGGAGGTGCGCTCGATAATCACTCGCTCTTTTTCTACCGGAACTGAAACCTGAGCGGTTTCAGTTTCTACATGCTTGCCAACAGCAACTTCACCCGTTTTCTGACGCTGTTTGTTGGTCAACAAACGCTCTTCATACAAGCGAAGCTTTTGGTTGTTCCCCTCATTCGGTTGGTAAAGGGAGCGATCATAGTCATAGTTGTATGTGTTACGGTCATAGGTAGACTGAGCCGCTGCGCTAGAGCTGGGTCGGAAGACATTTCTGACCCGTTCTTCGTAATCGTAGTCAATGGTCATGTTTTCGTTGTACTCAGGCATACTTTCTGCTTCTGCTTTGGTCATACCTGTGAGATAGACGCGGTGCTGATCATAATCTAACTGCACACTGCCCATTGGAACTAAGACTTTCTTGCCAAAAATCCAGAATCCTGTGTCAATCACAAAGTACCGGAAACTACCTGATTCATCAACCAGAGCATCATAAACTGAGCCAATTTTTTCATTACCTTCAGTTGTGTAGACATCATATCCTTTGATGTCATCACCTCCGAAAATATCTTGTTTGTAGTTGGGATAAGCATCTGCAATTTTTCGTAATGTCATAGGGTTCTTCTCCTTTTGAAATTTTTCTTGCAATCACTGTATTTTCTCTTCTGTTCCAAATACTAGACATTGAGAAAAAAGCTGGAATCTGCCTATAGAGATAAATCATTTTTTATGAATTAGAACTTAAGTAATAGTATTAAATTACGTCATTCTAGGCGATATCGAAAAATCTAAAACCTTTGTTTTAGCGTTGCGTTACGGTACTCAAGTCCTGTAAATTAACGTAAAAACAATAAGTATTTCTACTAAATGCTATAAGCTATAAATGCAGTTACGGTTATAGAAATATCATTAAAATATCAAGCCACTTAAGACGTGTTTTTGATATCAATAAATTTTATTTGTCATAAAAATAATTATCTTTCAAAACAGAGCTATGGCGTATTTTGAAAGCCATTCGAGCCTCGCTTAACTACCCCTGGGTTTGGGAACATGTTAGAAACGAGGCGGGAGAAAGCTCTTAACCGAGCAGTATTGATGCCCCTCCCACCTTTTCGCTGTCATAGGTAGCATTCACAGCTGTGTATGCCTGGATGTGGCATTTACCGACCTGTGAATCTGACTACACAGCCAAACAAAAAGCTTGAACACCCTGGAATAGTAAGAAAATATAAGCCCTCTTTTCTAGGAGGTGGAGGATGAAGTTCAGTTTTGCCCCAATTAGTTCTTTCGGTGAACTCCTGCTAGTCACAACAGCCGCAGCGATCGCGTTGGGTGCTGTCCTCGCTAAAGCTCCGACTTGGACACTTGCTTTTAGTTATTCCGGAGGAGCGCTTGCTCACACAACTCAAGATTTCACTCAGGTGATACGGCAAGCTCTAGCAGAAACTCATTCTCCCTTTGAGCAGGTTTCAGGCAGAAATCTCCAACGGGATAGCACCGATATCTTGAACCTTTTGAGCAGAGCTGAAGTCTGTAACAAAGATTCCGACAACCCTCCACCCGTCCCTGGTTCGCCAGGAGGTAGTCGGTAGCTGTTGAGTTGATTGGTTGCATACCTTTCTCATGGCTAGAGATAGGTTTATACAGCACGTATGTTCAGGAGGCGACATCTCAGGAAAGCTCATGATCAACCACGCAATCAGATTCATAGGAGCAGATGATGGAACAACGATGGAAGAGCTGCTCTCTGGCTACCTCAGCCTGCAACAGGAAGCCACGAATGAAAGAACGAGTTGCGATCGCCTCCGAGAACTCGCAGCAATTAGCACCGATTTAGCACGACGGGTTGCTGCCAACCTGAGTTCACCCTCCGAACTACTCCGAACATTGGCTAATAGCAGAGATGCGACTACTCGCTCTTACGTCGCGGCGAACCCTAATACACCGACTGAGGTATTGCTGTATTTAGGGCGTGAATTTCCAGAGCAACTACTAAATAATCCAATCTTCTCGCTGTTGTGGTTAGAGAACGCCAATGTAGTAGAGGAAATGCCCTTAACTACCCTGGTAACTCTGCTGAAGCAGGAATCAGTGCCAGTCTTTTTTTTAGAGCAAGCCGCGATTCGCTGCGATCGCGAGGTACAGTTAGCCGTAACCGTGAATGCCCAAACCTCCAGAACTGTATTAGAGAAGTTGGTTCAGAATGATGATATTCAAGTTGCTGAGGCGGCGCAACTCCATGTCAACTGGGCAGGAGAGATGCATCAAGGTTGGGATGAGGACGCTCACAAGGCTATGCAAAAAGAGGCTCTCCATCCAAAAAATCAACAATATATAGAAGAGTTAGCCAAACTGGGTTTAATCCCTGAGTTTATTGTTGATCGCTTACCTAGGAATAAGGATGACCATAAATTCCTCCAAGCGGTTGCTCCTAATCCTAATGTGAATCACCTCCCCCATCTTCTAGAGCAGTTAGCGACGGATAAGAAGTGGGAGTTTCGAGCCGCTGTTGCGACAAATCCCAACACACCTGAAAGTCTTTTGCAGCTATTAGCCAAGGATAAAACGGTTGAAGTCCGCTGTGGCGTGGTACAAAACCCTAACACGTCTGAAAAACTGCTAAAGCAGCTATTAAGCGATCGCGAATGGAAGGTTCGCTTAGTTGCGATGGAAGCCTACTTGGCGCAAAACCCGGATGATCTCCCTGTAATGCTAAGGCATCAATTGAGAAAAAAATCGGAAGGCTACGAGATGAGCGATTATAATCCTTCTTCTTTTATCCGTCTTCTCATTCTTTTCCATCCCCAAATCCCAAGTCAAGCCTTAGCGGAAAACAGCCGTTCGTTGGCATGGTTAGAGCGCTATGCGATCGCGCAGCATCCTAATACCCCACTCGATACTCTTCAAACATTGGCTCTTGATGCCAACCGCCTTGTTCGTACTGCTGCCAAAGCTCATTTACAAGCTCGCCGTTAATGTCCATCGCTCTTACTGCTCTCAATTTAATTTAAAATACCTGATTTTATCCTTAAAAGCTTACCTAAAAACGATACCTTCTTTCAGGAACTTGCGACGAATCTCCACACACCCGAGAAAACTCTTGAGTTTTTGGCTCGGCATGATAATTGGGAAATTCGTTTGGGAGTGGCCTCAAATCCTAATACACCAGGGAAAATATTAGAGGAACTAGCTAGAGATAGTAATTTATGGATTCGTGAAGAAGTGGCGCGGAATTTACAGATTCCGAAAAGCCTTTTAAAGCAGTTAGCAAAAAGAGCTGATGAGAATTGCGATGATAGTGAAATTTGGGGAGAGTTAGCTGAATTAAGTTTCGTTCGCGATCGCAAGGTAGTTCCAAGTACTAGTACAACTCAGAGCAACCTAGAAGCGTTGGCGAAAGATAAAAATTGGGAACACCGCCTAGATGTTGCCCAGAATCCAAATACGCCGGAGAGAATTCTGGAACAGTTAGCCAAAGATGACGAGCTTTGGGTTCGTTTAGGAGTTGCTAGAAATCCCAAAACACCAGAAAGAATACTCAAGAAATTAGTTAAAAATAATTATACTTTGCCTCGCCAAAAACTAACTAAAAATACCCAGGCATCTACCAACTATTTAGCAGGAAAAACTTATGATTTGAATCGCCACAAAATAGTTATTACTCCCCAAGTAGATGTAAGTTTACTGGCAAATATATTAGCTCCTGATGCCGAATTTTGGATAGGTTTAGAAGTCGCAGGTAACGCTAATGCACCTGCTTTTCTCTTAGAAAAATTGGCTCAACTAGGGGATGATATGATGTTCCAAAGGCTGGCTTCAAATCCTAACACACCCGCCAACGTCCTATTACAGTTAGTTGGAAACAAAAATT
>NZ_DATNPA010000011.1:0-2943 GCF_036703385.1 Allocoleopsis sp.
TATCTAATGGGGATATTCTCTGGCACGGTATATTCGTAGAGATTACAGACCCTTACCAGGCGATAGAAACAGTACACGCTCAGCAGCAGTTGCAGCGTCATTTACTTTCATCCAGCCCTGCCGTGCTGTATAGTTTTAAGGCCACAGGGGATTATGCCGCAACCATCGTCAGTGAGAACTTTACTGACCAGTTTGGCTATGCAGAAGAAGAGTTTTTAGAAAATCCCGACTTTTGGATTAACCATATCCATCCAGACGATCGAGAGCACATTCTGCCGTTATCGTGTCTGTTAGAAAAGGGATTTGGCATTCACGAATATCGTTTTCAGCACAAAAGCGGAGCGTATCGCTGGATTCATGATGAGTTGAAGGTTCTCTGGGATGAGGCAGGCAACCCTCAGGACATCATTGGTTCCTGGCTGGATATTACTGAGTGCAAACAGATGGAACAAACCCTCAAGCAACTCAACGAACAGCTAGAAACCAGGGTTGAGGAGCAAACAACCGAACTCAGGCAGACGGTGCGACAATTGCAACAAGAGATTGCCTCACGCCAGCAAGCACAAGAAATCTTGGAGCGATCGCAAGCCCAACTCACAGAAAAGGCAAGTCAGTTAGAACAAGCCTTACACGAATTACAGAAAACTCAGATGCAACTGGTGCAGGTCGAAAAAATGTCCAGCTTGGGTCAGTTAGTGGCGGGAGTGGCACACGAAATCAATAATCCCCTGAGTTTTATTTATGGCAACCTGATTCACGTCCAGGATTATACCAACGATTTACTGGCAGTGTTGCAACGATATCAAGCGCAATATCCTCAAGCCACACCAGAACTTAAGGTTTTTTTGGAAGACGTAGACCTACCATTCTTGGTTGAAGATCTCCCGCATGTCCTCCATTCTATGAAGGTAGGAACCGATCGCATTGTTGAGCTGGTGCGATCGCTGCGAAATTTTTCCCGCCCGGAAGAAGTCGAAGTCAAAATTGTCGATATCCATGACGGTATCGATAGCACGCTGATGATTTTAAAGAACTTTTTGAAGGAAAAGCCCGAACGTCCTGCCATTAATATCATTAAATCTTACGGACAATTACCGCTAGTCGAGTGTTATCCCGGCCCTTTGAATCAAGTATTTATGAACATCATCACCAATGCGATCGATGCGTTAGATGAGTCAGCGATCGAGGGGTCATTCTCAGGAATGGAGGACGAGACGACTGACAATAGAAAACCGATCACGCAAAAGAGTCCAACGATTTGGATTCACACCCAAGCTATTGACGCGAATCGCGTCTCCATCCAGATTAGAGACAACGGACCAGGTATATCTCCAGAAGTTCAAAAACAGTTATTTGACCCTTTTATTACGACAAAAACGATGGGAAAAGGAACGGGTCTAGGCTTAGCGATTAGTTATCAAATCGTAGTGGAGAAGCACCGGGGAAAATTGCGGTGTAGTTCAATCCCAGGGCAGGGAACTGAGTTTGCGATTGAAATTCCGATTCAGCAACAGAAGCTTCGGCATCAATTTCCCTAAATGCAGTTTAAATCAAGGTATGGAAGCCAATCAACGCGTGAGAGGCTTTCTGAAAGCTGCAAGGGAGTGTTGCTTGTATAAATGCTGGCTTGCCTGCCGTAGATCGACCAACAGTTATTGTTGTCGAGCGAGCTTCTATTCCTAGTGGCGAACCCTATCTAGGCTGGTTTTTTCAACATAAGGGTTTTCAATTGCTGGAGTCGCTCGGCTGTGTCAGATTCAGGCAAAGGAGTATAGACGGCGAGCGTTAATTCTGGTGCTTCTATAACTTGAAACAAAGAGTATTCAAACACCAAATGTCCGACGAGCGGATGATCGTGTGACTTGCAACCTGGCAAATTTCCTTGAACTTCGTGTCGTGGCCACCACTGCCGAAATTCAGGGCTGGCTTTTTTCAAATCTTCTGCTAACTCAATGAGTTGAGCATCTCCCAGGTAGCGCCCACAGATACTACGAAACCGTGCCAGCATAAACTGAGCATGTCCTTCCCAATCAATAAGCATCTGACGATAAGCAGTATTGGTGAAGAAATACCAGAGTTTATTACGCTCACGGGTTGTCATCCTGCTAAAGTCGCCAAACAAGGCACAAGCCGCTTGATTCCATGCCAAAATGTCAAACCGATACCCCACCACATAAGCTGGGCAGAGTGCTAGATGCTCCAACATGCGCTCAATTGCAGGGCTAACCGTGTTCTTGCCATGGGGAATTTCTGGCGGCAATTGCTGCAACGCCAACATAAATAAATGAGTGCGTTCCTCCGATGTTAATCGAAGCGCCTGAGCGAGACTTTCTAATACTTGGGCAGACACTCGAATGTCACGCCCTTGCTCCAAGAAGGTGTACCAAGTTGTACTGACGTTGACCAGTTGAGCCACTTCTTCTCGCCTTAATCCAGGGGTGCGACGGCGTGTTCCACTAGGTAAGCCCACATCCATAGGGGTCAGGCGAGCGCGGCGTGTTTTCAGAAAATCGGCGAGTTCTTTGAGGTGTGGTTTATTCGTTGCCATCGCTTGACCTTGGCTCGCAACCTGGTAGTGTCAATACCAGTATAAGTTCGTTCTGGTTTGAGTTTGAGCTGCCTGATAACTTGAAATCAAGGTTTTGCATTCACATTCACACTCTCACACGGAATCAGGCAGCCAACCATGAAAGTTTTTCTCACAGGTGCAACGGGGTACATCGGTTCATTAGTGGCTGAACAGTTGCAAGCAGCAGGGCATACGGTTGTAGGCTTGGCAAGAACAGAAGCATCGGCTGACAAACTCAGGCAGTTTGGCATTGAACCACTGCTCGGTGATTTACGAGACACTCAAACCTTAGCCCAAGCGGCGCGTGCAGCAGACGGTGTAATTCATACTGCCTTTATTCACGACTTTAGTGATATTGAGGGGGCAGTCAACGT
>NZ_DATNPA010000012.1:0-16892 GCF_036703385.1 Allocoleopsis sp.
TGAGGACTTTAGTGAGGAACTGGGGGTTAGGTTGAATGTCACTGACTTAAGCGCTCTCCTGTGGAATTTGCCCTCTAAATCCCCCAAAATTGGGGGACTTTGAACTCATGTTCCCCCCAGAATTGGGGGGTTAGGGGGGCGAAAATTTACTTTTGCAAGAGACGTTCATGAGCGGTACGCTCACACTCCAGGATGAAAGGAGACTTTCAAAACAGGTCTATTAACTTGAGGGGAAAAGTGCAAAGAATTACTGAACAATCCTCGGCAACTCACTCACGACCCGAAACCCAAGATTGGAGTCGATGTAGGTAGGAATATCGCTGCCACGAGACGCACAGCGACAAAGACTTGGAAAAATGATCCAGGAACCGCCCCGAAAAATCTGATATTGATGATTGTTTTCTTCCCAAACACTGCCATCGGTGGGCGCTCCGGAGTAGTTCTTATGCCAAGGATCGCAACACCACTCCCACACATTCCCGTGCATATCGTATAAGCCAAAGGCATTGGGTGGAAAACTACCTACCTGGATTATGTCCCCTCGATATTTTCCTGGAGGCTCGTCAGCAAAGGTTCTGCGGGCATCATAATTAGCTAACTGATCTGTAATCGTCTCACCAAAATGAAATGGGGTTGTTGTTCCGGCACGACAGGCATATTCCCATTCAGCTTCACTGGGTAGGCGGTATTTCCCTTCTGTCAGTTTCGATAATCTTTGGCAAAATTCTACTGCATCGTACCAAGAGACTCGCTTTACGGGAAGGCGATCGCTGTCTTGGTGGTCTTTTAAATAAGCAGGATTAGGCTCAATGTTGCGTTCGACTTTCAAATCTGCACGGGATGCGATCGCTCTCCACTGAACCTGGGTGACTGGATATTTCCCCATGCAGAAACGCTGAACAGTTACTTCATGCTGAGGCTTTTCTGAGTCGCGACCTTCTTGTTCTGGCGAACCCATCATAAACCTGCCACCAGGTATGTAAACCATCTCTAGAGTGACTCCATCACCCAAGTCTTCAGTAAAATATTGGGCTTGTCTTCGCTGACGGTTAATTTCTTGCCCTATTGCGTTTACCGTCACCACCTCGAATTCAAACCACGGTGAATAATTTCTTAGCCGTTGTTGTACTCTTGCCTCGTGCCGATCTTTGAGCAAGGAATAAGCCGCAAACTGTACTTGAACTGATTCATCATCTAAGGCCGCCATTACTAAATCTAAACCCCCGTCCCCATACTGGAGGGCTTCCGAGAGAGCTGCAATCCGTAGTTCAATTGCTGTTGAAGCTAAGCGCCTGTTAGCCCCTTCGAGTCCTCCTAATACCACACCACTGATTGGCTGAGATGGTTCACCCCCCATCACCACATCATCAGCTTTTGGTTGACGGGAATGAGCATCACCTTCTTCTGGTGAAGATGAATGGGGTACTTGGTTTTGACTCATGTATTTATGACGCAGTTACTCAATGAAGCGATCGACCAACGCATTATTCACCATAATCGCACCTGGGAGCAGTTCAAGCTCATCCAAAAGGGTTTTGAAAACTCTCCGGGCGTGCGGCTATTTTACTATAAGGGCACGATTGAAATTCTGATGCCGGGACGTGAACATGAAGTCTTTAAGAGCATCATCGGGATGCTCCTTGAACTCTTTTTCATCGAGCAGGAAATTGAATTTGAACCAACTGGTTCGATGACTCAGGAGGCTGAGGGGGAAGCCTCTGCTCAAGCCGATGAATCCTATTGCATCGGAGTATCTAAACTAACGCCGGATTTGTCTATGAATACTTAAAATGGGCGGCCCATTCCCCATTCCCGATTCCCAATCACCGCATGATTGGACTCCCGTGGTGATGAACCATATACCATGAAGATGCCATGCGCTCAAAAATATTTGTTGCAATAGACTCGGCTTTGATGCGCCTGCCTCCTACGACTTGGAGAACTTTCTCAATAAGAATGACGTAGGCAATCGTGTCGCGAAGCTCTGTCGTAATAATTTCAGTATCTATCTCTAGGTAGTTGGTATTTTTAAATATTTGTTCCCACGAAGCGTGAATATCCTTCCAGCCTCGTATTACACTACGTCCGGGGTGAATGCAGAGACTGCCTGTTCCTTGTGACCAAACAGCACTCATTGCTTCAATGTCTTTTCTCTCGAAGGCGCGATAAAACGCTTCGTTTGCTGCTAAGACCTCAGTACGCTCGTCAGACATAATAAACACACCGTAATACGGAAATGGGGCCGGGTTAACTGATTACCTCTTGACCAATGAGCCATGATCAATTATTAGGAAACCATCTGTAGCAAATAAAAATAATAACCCCATTACCGCATTGCTCAAGCGAAGTCCCCTTGAACCGTATGATAAGGAAGGGGTCAGATAATGATTTTTTGGCATGAGTATCGTTTGGGAATTAGATTTTTACTCGCGACCGATTTTAGACGAAAATCAGAAAAAGATTTGGGAAATCTTAGTGTGCGAGAGTCCTTTGGATACGCGCCAGTCAGTTGATGAGCTGTTTCAATACGCTCAATTTTGTCCCAATCAACAGGTTAATTCCATTTGGCTGCGGGAGGCGTTGGCAGAGGCGATCGCACAACGAAAACAAACTCCCCAAAAAGTTCGCTTCTTTCGGCGTCAGATGAGCAATATGATTACCAAAGCCTGCGAGGAGCTCGGTATCCTAGCGCAAGCGAGTCGTCGCACCTATGCCTTAGAGCGATGGCTGTTTCAACGGATACAAGACTTTTATCCTAAGCAGACTGGATATCACCCTTCAGCCGCCGCTTCGTCGTTTGTTCAATATCAACCCCAGATTCCTCAACGTCTACCAGACGCCTTGCAATATGACAAGTGGGCGTTTGCCACGTTGGAAGCCGCAGCGTTTGAGGAAATGAATGAGTGGGAGATCGGCTTTAGTGAAGCCTTTCCTCTGTCGATGATGGAGCTTGCCCCCGATACTCAAATTCCCGGAATTATTATATTCTCTTCTAGAGCAACGCCCCTGGCAGGGTGGATGTCGGGCTTAGAGCTGGCGTTCGTGAGATTTGACAGTGCTCAAGCAGCAAGATTGTTACTGGAAACGGGTGCCAGTGACAGCTGGATTCTGGCTACACTCAGAGACTCGCAAACCCTAGCCCAAGCCAAAGGGTTCGAGTCAGCCAAACAAAAGGCTGAGGGGGTGCATTTTCTGGCGATCCAGTCAACACCAACCGCAGAATCCTTTGCGGGATTTTGGCTGTTGCAAGAGTTGAAGTAGCGCTGGGTGTGTCATTGGTCATTGACAGACGGGACGCCTGTCCTACCAACTGACAACTGTTATTGACAGGTGGGATGCCTGTCCTGCCAACTGACAACTGACAAAAAGCTTTTTAGTTATGGCTTCTAACGATTTGCCTTCTTCGCTGCACACCGAGCAGCTGTTAGAACTCGCCCTGCAAGGGGGGGCGCAACATGCAGAAATTTATCAGTCGAGATCGCTTTCTCGACCCGTCTTTTTTGAAGCCAATCGACTCAAACAGCTAGAAAGCAGCCAAGCCGAAGGCGTAGCGCTACGACTATGGCGTGACGGGCGTCCGGGACTGGCTGTTGCCTATGGCCCGGTTGAACCTCAAGCTTTAGTGGATCGGGCGATCGCGATGACGCAGCTGAATGAACCGGAACCCGTAGAACTGACTGATGGTCGGACGGAGAACTATCCTGACTTGGGAGAAGCAGTACCCGTAGAAGAACTGGTGGAAATGGGTAAAGGTGCGATCGCTCAAATTCGCGATGCCTACCCAGAAGTTCTATGTACTGCTGAGTTGGAATGCGAGGAAGAAACAACGCGCTTGCTCAACTCGAATGGCGTCGATTGCTATTACACCGATACTACTCTCAGCTGTTTCCTTGCCGCCGAATGGGTACGGGGCGAAGACTTTTTGAATGTTGCCGATGGTCAGACTGAGCGGGGAACGCTTGACCCGGATAAGGTGGTTCAAAGCATTTTACAACGCTTGAACTGGGCTAAAGAAAACGTCTCCCCTCCACGTCGTCGTGTGCCCATTTTGTTGACGGCGAAAGCGGCAGATTTGCTCTGGGACACGGTTCAGACGGCGCTGAATGGCCGACAGGTACTAGAGGGAGCCTCGCCTTGGAGCGATCGCTTGGGTGACGTGGTAATGTCAGACCCCCTGACACTCTCTCAGCAACCGGATACTGGGCCTTATAGCTGCCCCTTTGATGATGAAGGGACTCCAAGTCAACCTCTTCTGTTGATTAGAGAAGGGCGCTTGCAGCAATTTTATTGCGATCGCACAACGGGGAGATTGTTGGGGACTGGCACCACTGGCAACGGCTTTCGCCCTGGGCTGGGTAGCTATCCTACTCCAGGTTTAGTCAACTTGCTGATTCAACCTGGAAAAGGGTCACTGTGTGACTTAATCAAACAACTGGATGATGGATTGGTCGTCGATCAATTGCTGGGAGGCGGTGCTGGTATTAGTGGGGAGTTTTCTGTAAATGTTGAATTAGGCTATCGAGTGCAGAAGGGACAGATTACAGGTCGCGTCAAAGACACCATGATTGCGGGTAACGTTTACACCGTGCTCAAGCAACTCGTAGCATTAGGTGATGATGCCGACTGGAATGGCCCATGTTACACCCCATCTCTCATCGTTGAGGGAATCTCCACTACAGGAAGAAATTAGTTGTTTGTTGGGGGAATAACGAATAAATTGACCAGTGGAAACATGAGTCAATTTATAAGTTCTAATCTTCACCCCTTCAAACTGTTTAATCTTTTAATCCTCTAAGATTCAATTCTTCAAGTTTCTAACTCATTAATATTTAACCTAATCCTGTGCCAACTACAGATTTTAGGTAAAAGCCTAAATGTGCTGATTAACAGCACTCGTAAACTTTTCATAAGGAGCAACCCCCACCAGATTTTCTACCACCTCACCTCCCTTAAACATGAGGACGGCTGGGATACTTTTAATCCCAAATTTCTGAGCATTAATTTTGTTTTTGTCAATGTCTAACTTGGCAACCTTGACTCGACCCTCGTATTCCTCAGCCAGTTGTTCCATCAAAGGTGCGATTTTGCGACAGGGGCCACACCAGGGAGCCGTAAAATCAATGACAACTAACCCCTCGTCGGTTAAAAGTTCATCAAAGTCACTGTCCTGGATTTGGGCTACTTTACTCATGGACATTCCTCAATGTTTTGGATTATCAAAAAACAACTATAAATTATATGTTATTTTGATGTAACATCCGTCTATTATAGACCTTAACAGGCTTAATTTTCGACTTAAAATAATTATTAATTTAGATAGGTTTTGTGAAAAATGACCTGCTTTATTTTCCTAGTCTTACCCTTTGGGTAAGGCTGATCACCGATTTTCGTTGTTCAGTATATGTTGTCCGTTTTTACTGACAAATGACAACGTCACCTGTATCTCTTCCCAGCCGCTTGCGTCAGTGGTTACTGCCCAGACGACGGCTGGCGATCGCAGAAGCCTGTCTGATTGGAATCGTATCTGGACTTTCAGGTGTCTTACTCAAACAAGGTGCTGGCTGGTTTGGATCTTTGCGTGTTCATGCGTCTAACCTACTACCTGCTAGTTTAGTCTTACCTGCGATCGGACTCTCCTTAGGACTTCTTTGCGGTTTTATCATAGAGCGCTTAGAACCAGAGGCAACGGGGAGTGGTGTTCCGCAAATTAAAGGAGCACTTGCCCTGTTTCCCATTCCCCTCAATTTACGGGTAGCTTTCGTCAAGTTGGTAACCAGCATTCTCGCCATGTCTGCTGGACTGACATTAGGACGACAAGGGCCAACCGTACATATCGGCGCAGCTTTAGCCGCTCAATTGAGCCATTGGGTGCCCACCTCTCCCGATCACCGACGCCAGATGATTGCCGCCGGTGCCGGTGCTGGGTTAGCGGCTGGTTTTAATGCGCCCCTTGCCGGTATTCTGTTTGTGATCGAAGAACTCCTGCGCGATCTGTCTAACTTGACGCTGGGGACTGCCATCCTTGCCTCCTTCATTGGTGCTGTCATCTCGCGCTTATTGGGTGGACGGACCTTAGATCTGAATTTACAACTGAGCAGCCACTCTAGTAGTTTCGCCGCACCCGAAATTCCCTTCTATTTGTTATTGGGTGTTTTGGCTGGGTTGCTGGGTGCTTTATTTAATCAAGGAATTCTCGCCAGTCTGACTCTCTACAATCGCCTAAACCTGAATTTGCCGATGAAAATCGGCTTAACTGGGATGATATGTGGCTGCGTCGTTGCCCTATTACCCCCAGCTTTTCGGGACAACAATGGGTTACGGGAATTGCTGCTAACCGGTACAGCCAGCTGGCAATTCACCAGCTTTGCCTTTGTCGCCTACTTCGTTCTCACCTTAGTGTCTTATGGCTCTGGGGCACCTGGGGGATTGTTTCACCCCTCCCTTGTCTTAGGTGCTGCCCTTGGCTACTTGGTCGGGTTTGGGGAATTCAATTGGCTAGGATTCGGTTCGCCGACGAGCTACGCCTTAGCAGGGATGGGGGCATTTTTTAGCGCTGTCTCCAAGGTACCCATCACAGCAATTGTCATCGTATTTGAGATGACAGCGAACTTCAATCTTGTGCTGCCCTTAATGATTACCTCTGGAGTGTCTTACCTGATTGCCGATAAGCTCTCCAAAGGGTCACTCTATCAGCGCCTTTTGGAGAAGAGGGGCTACACCTTACCTGTACAAGGAATTGAGCAGGGTTCCTTGGCTGGGTTGACGGCAGCGGACTTGATGCAGCGTCGGGTTGAAACCCTGGCGAGTCAGATGACTTTAGATGAGGCCGTTCAGGCGTTCTCTCGTTCCCATCATCGCGGTTTTCCCGTGGTTGATGACGGGGAATTGGTAGGTATCATTACTCAAACAGACATTGCTAATGCTACCCAAAATCAACGGCCTGGGGATACCCCTCTTGCCCAAATCATGACGCCCCAACCGATCACCGTTAAGCCACTCTACTCGTTGAGCGAGGTTCTGTTTCTGCTGAACCGTTATCAACTCAGTCGGTTGCCGGTTACAGAAGATCGCAAGCTGGTGGGAATCATCACTCGTGCAGATATCATTCGCGCCGAAGCCGATAAGCTCAGTGGTGATACAGAGCAAGTAGGGCCACGCCCTGAGCCGTCTTATGTCGTGTATCAAACTCGCGCCCCAGCGGTAGGAAAAGGTCGTCTCTTGGTTACCCTGGCGAATCCCCAAACGGCACCCGTACTGTTGCAATTAGCGGCATCGATCGCGCGCGATCGCAACTATGAGATCGAATGTCTCCAGGTTATCTCCATCCCCCGCCATCACAACCCCACTCAAACGACAGTAAGCACCACGAAAAGCCGCCGCTTGCTCCGGATGGCGGAAAAATTGGGGCGAGACTGGGAAATTCCGGTGCATACTCAAATCCGGGTATCCCATGACACCTCTCAAGCCATTCTAGAGACGATTAAGGAGCGACATATTAGTCTAATCTTGATGGGTTGGAAAGCTGAGCCACCCACGACCCCCGATCGCATCTTTGGTAGTATTGTGGATACCCTGATTCGACAAGCTCCCTGTGAGTTGGTGTTGGTGAAATTGGGGCACAGGGAAGAGGTGCAAAAGGATGGGACAGCTGTCCCCTCTTGTCCCCTACCCATCGCCTGGACTCGTTGGTTAGTCCCGATCGCAGGTGGGCCGAACTCAAGCTGTGCCCTACAACTCTTACCCGCTCTAACTTCCCATAGTTCGGCACCGACGATCGGAGTGGCTCAAGTTTTTACCCCCTCTACACTCCTACCGGACACAACTCGGTTGGAAAAAGCCGCTTTTCTCCTCAGTCAAAAACTGTCTTGCCAAGTGATGACCATTCCCGTCCGTTCTTATTCTGTCTCGGATGCCGTGATTCAACTAGCTCACACACAGCAGTGCGATGTCGTTGTCTTGGGAGCGAGTCGTGAAGGGTTATTGCAGCAGGTGGTTCATGGGAATATTCCTGAAGCGATCGCACGAGGGGTGAACAGTACCGTGATTCTAGTACGCGGTACACCTGAGTAGGTTTGATATCCAGTTACGTTCAGTGGTAGTAGTTTTGGATGGTTGCTCTTGAGCTGGGGAAGTTGGAGAAGCTGGGGTAGTGAGGCGGAACCAGAGCAATCATTTGAGGCTGGTGTGTTGCGATCGCGGTTTCTTGCTCGAAGATGAATTCGCTGTAGTCGGCAAGGTTATCGAGTCCAAGCAGGTTCAAGATGACTTCAATGGCTAGCCAAATCGTAACTTTTACCCATCTCTTCTTCCACTCCGTCTTCATGACCCCTTGCCCTTTTAGGTAATGGCGGTTCAGCCTTTGACCTTAATCAACGAAGCAGTGGTTTCTCGGGGAGCGGCTCAATCAACTGAATCCTGGGTGATGAATCTGCTCTCGACGCCTACATCCGTAAAACGTTGAAACACCTCTTATAGAAAGTTAACGAAAACTCACTGCACCATTAATCATATAAAGTTACCTAAAGTTCTGTAAAGGGTATTTTCAGAAAAAACCCCCACTATGACAAAATTTGATGAAGTTATTTAACAATTTTGAGTATTAATACTTAATTTCAAGCTGTTCAGGAGCGATTGCCTACAGCACCAGCAAAACTGATCGTGAATTGGTAAGAGCAACAGAGCGAGCGCCTCCCTTGATAAAGCTTTATGGCTCCCAAAAACCAACCTCTAGAGGTTTACTGCTGGCGATCGCTGCTGTCATGCTGTGAATATCAGGCGAAATGGAGCAACCGAGCCACCATGAACAATCCATGCTTAACCGGTAAGTTGACATCGGTTTACGAAGAAGATTTTCAGGCTTGGACTATTCAGCAAGCCAAGTTTCTCCAGGAAGGGGAGTGGAGCTGTCTAGATGTTCCCAATCTAGTTGAGGAGATTGAATCGTTGGGTAGACAGGAGCGGCAAGAACTTGAGAACCGCTTAGGAGTTTTGTTGGGGCATTTGCTCAAGTGGGAGTTTCAGCCCAGCAACCGTTCAAGAAGTTGGTATGCCACAATCCGAGAACAACGCCGCAGAATCCGAAGGTTATTAGACAGAAGTCCTTCCTTGCAGCCCTATTTGCATGAGGCTATGACGATTGCATATCAGGATGCTTTAGATTTAGCGGTTCGTGAGACATCCTTAAGTTATAAAATTTTTCCCCAAGAACTTCCTTTCACAGGGGAGGAACTACTGGGTTTTGAATTTCTCCCAGGAGAACAAACCAAGTCCGATGAAGAGTGGCAGTAGCCGAACCTCACGCGATCTCAACAGCAGATCGCGAGCATGCATCATCCGAATGCTTCGCCCTAAACGAGAGGTTTATAGGCACTCATACCAATTGGAATACATGAATGTCACATTAACAGTGAGCGTCAATTAACCTTTAACTTCCAAATTCTTCAAAATGAAGTCAGCTCTTGGCGCAAACCCATCACCATATTCGGCGGGGAAATGGGTAATAACGTAGAAAACCTTCCCGTTCATTTCGCCAATGTATAGTTCAGCGAGTATATTTTCAGAACTTCCTGGTTGCTTGTACAGGATTTTTTCCTTAGCCCAGGAATACGGAACCTCTTTCGTCTGACTCTCCATTTGCCACTGATTTTTTTGAACCAATCCACCCTTGGCTGTTAGCAATCGTTCAAGCTGCTCTGCGTTGTTTGCCCAGGTCGGAAAGGATATGGAAACGTACACATCTTTATTTTTATTTCCATCTACGTTGTAATAAAAGATGCTTCCTGTATCTGCCCCAGAACCACGGGATTCGGCAACAAAATCATCTTTGGGAAAATAGGTGGTAAAAACCTGGCTGAGTTCATCGTAAAGCTTCAGCGTCACCTCACTCTTTTCCCCCTCAACGCTAATCATGTCAGTTTTGGTAGTCGGTTTTTCTGAATCCTTTGTGGTTTCAGGGGTTTGCTCTGGCTGATTATTCGGCGTCGCGGCAGGCGATTGTGCGGTTGAGGGTTCGCTTTGAGTGGGGACGCTAGCGCGATCGCTCCCATCACCTGAATCAACAGCATTGTTTGAAGCCGATGTACAGGCAGTAATTGTATTTAGGACTAAACTGGCTCCCAGTACAGATAAAGTTAGAGAAGGTTTCATCTTACCTTTTGGATAATCACCGACCCATTCATCCTAAACAAGGGAAAAATGGTTTCGCGGCTGCCTTGTGTAGCGTCGAATAATGGCACACAAGCTCCAATCGACGGTGACCTCCTCTCCCAAACCCCCACCGTCGGTAAAATTTACAAGTAGTATCGGAAAACTCCCAGCAGTCAAGCTACTCTAGTCAACTGAGCGCAATAACATACAGGTATCTATGCCCAGAAGTCAACGTAACGATAACTTCATCGACAAAAGCTTTACGGTGATGGCGGATCTAATCCTGAAGCTGATGCCAGCCAACAAGCAAGCCAAAGAAGCCTTTGCCTACTACCGTGACGGCATGTCAGCTCAAGCGGATGGTGAATATGCCGAAGCCCTGGAAAACTATAGAGAAGCTCTGACGCTAGAGGAAGACCCCTACGACAAGAGCTATATTCTTTACAACATGGGGCTGATTCACGCCAGCAACGGTGAGCATCAGCAAGCGTTGGAACTCTATCATGAGGCGATCGAACTCAACCCGCGTCTGCCTCAAGCCCTTAACAATATTGCCGTAATTTACCACTACCAGGGTGAACAGGCCAAGGAAGCCGGAAACTCAGATGCGGCTGAGGCTTTGTTTGACAAAGCGGCTGACTACTGGAAACGAGCGATTCGCCTTGCTCCCAACAACTACATTGAGGCGCAAAACTGGCTGAAAACCACAGGGCGATCGGAACTAGATGTCTACTTTTAGAAGTTAGCAGGTTGAAAGTTGACAAGTTAGTAACCTGCAATCTTTAACCTGCAACCTGCAACCTGTAACCTGCAACCTGTAATACCAATTTCATAAAATAGTGCAACGCTTAGAAGATACCCCTCGTATCCCCCTTAACAAGGGGGACTTTAAATCCTCCATTTGTTCCCCCCTTTTTAAGGGGGGCTAGGGGGGATCTCGCTCTGTAGCAGCATTAAATGAAACTGGTATAACCTTCAACTCTATAACCACTAACCATGTCCATTATTGACAGAGAACAAGTTCGTAAAGTTGCCAACCTTGCCCGTTTGGAGATGACGGCGGAGGAAGAAGAGCAAATGACAGCTCAACTGAGTAGCATTCTGGAATATTTTGAACAACTGAGCGAATTAGACACAACAGACGTACCGCCGACTACAAGGGCGATTGATGTCAGTAACGTGACGCGACCTGATGAATTGCGACCCTACTCTGACCGGGAAGCGCTTCTTGGAGAAGCTCCTGATCAGGATGGCGACTTTTTTAAAGTGCCACAAATCCTACAAGCGGAAGAGTAATTTTTGCGGGCGTCACACTTTGTAGTGCTAATAAGAGACCGCTATTGAATAGGGCGTGCAGGATGCCCACCCCACAAGAGGTAGTTGGATATTTTTTAGTTGGAAGTCCCTTAAACTCTTGGCGGGTTATGAGGCAAGGTTGAGAATGGTGCAAAATGTCAATTCCAACCGAATGAAGGAGGAAAAACTTCACCCTTTAGCCTTCATTGTGATCAAAAACCAAAAAAGTCTCAAGATCTGGACTGACAGTGGTGGGGACAATCCGAAATCCAAAACCCGCCCGCAGGACGCAGTCCGAGGACGGCAAAATCCAAAATCGAATGACAGGGGGTCATCATGGCATTAGGTCAGCTCGTTGAGGGAAAGTGGGTATCCAAACGCGACCAAGAAGACTCAAATGGACGCTTCCTGCGCCCATCGACCACATTTCGCGATCGCATTACCGCCGATGGTTCCAGTGGTTTTAAGGCAGAACCCGATCGCTACCATCTCTATATTTCCTGGGCTTGTCCTTGGGCGAATCGAACCGCTATTATGCGATCGCTCAAGGGCTTAGAGGATGCGATCGGTCTGTCTGTGGTCGATCCGGTCATGGGTGAAGAGGGCTGGATGTTCTCCGATTTCCCAGGCTCTATCCCTGATACGGTGAATGGTACCCAATACCTTCGAGAGATTTACCTCAAAGCTGAGCCTCAATACACAGGACGAGTAACAGTTCCAATTCTCTGGGATAAAGAAACGAACAAAATCATCAATAACGAATCCCGTGAGATCATTCGGATGCTTGATACAGAATTTGACGCCGTTGTCAAGTCTGAAGCCAGCTTTTATCCGGAGGACTTGCGGGACAAAATTGATCAGACCATTGATGCCATCTACCAACCCATCAACAATGGTGTCTATCGGGCAGGATTTGCCACGAAACAAGAGGCATACGAAGACGCCGTAACCGAACTGTTTGATGCCCTCGATTACTGGGAAGAAGTTTTAGGAAAGCAGCGATATTTGTGTGGCAACTGCATCACTGAAGCGGATTGGTGTATGTTTACAACCTTATTCCGCTTCGACGCCGTTTATTACGTTCACTTCAAGTGCAACCTGCGCCACCTCTACGAATATCCCAATCTCTGGAATTATCTTAAAGACCTCTACCAGCAGCCAGGAGTGAAGGAAACCTGTAATCTTGAACATATCAAGTTGCATTATTACAAAAGTCATCCTAATGTAAACCCTCATGGGCTCGTTCCCAAGGGGCCAATCCTTGATTTCGATTCCCCTCACAATCGGCATTAGGGAACTAATGCGAAATTGCATTCAAAAATAGTAGTTGAGACAGGCAGGGGGACACGGGACGTGGAGAAAAGGAATGTTCTATCAGAAAAAAGTTTGGGGACAGAGAACCCTGATTGTCTCTTGACTCAGAGGATATCTGAAAAGTCATAATGAAAACGCCTAAACGGTCAGAGCCCCCTAAATCCCCCTTAAAAAAGGGGACTTGGATTCAATTCTCCCCCCTTTTTAAGGGGGGCTGGGGGGGATCAAAGGGTTTGAACACACTCCTTAGGGGGCAGGGGGCTGGGGGGAATCAAAGCAACTGTTGACACTTCTCAGACATCCTCTCATACATCCTTCTCCAATCAAACGCTTAAAAGGGTGAAAACCTTTTGCCATCTGCCTTCATACTTCTGCCTTCTGTACGAAAACGGAATAACTTGCACCTATCTTGAATATGCAATGCAAGAATAGCCAAATCTTGATAGTGGGCGATCAACTAGAGAATCGTCAGGTACTGGTCAACCACTTATCCCAGTCAAATTATGACATTACCCAAGCCAGGAATGGAGAAGAAGCGTTAGAAGCGATAAAGAAGGGTCTAAAACCTGACCTGATATTGTTGGCTCTGCTCCATAGAGCTGGCAATAAAGTAACTCGAAAAATCCGTAAAATTTGGCAGGCTGATGAAGTCCCGATTTTAGGGTTGAGTGAACGAAATCAAGTTGAGGATTGGGTGAGTGGATTAAAAAGTGGGGTGAATGATTATCTCACGCAACCTCTCTCCCCAGAAGAACTCATTTTCCGTATTAATCAACAGATTGAACTTTGCCGACTAAAAGCTGGAAATCAACACTTTTTCCATGAATTAGAAGCGCTGAAACAGGAAAATAGTGACCTCAAAATCTTGCTGGAAACTTTTACAGAGCACGGTGATACCGTAGCCAATCAGTTGCGCAAGCAGGCAGATGAGGCAGTACAGGAAAGCGAACGTAAACTGGCTCAATTTTTAGAAGCGGTTCCCGTCGGTGTGGGAGTACTCGATGCTAATGGCAAACTTTACTTTTTGAATCAAAGAGCCAAGGAGATTTTTGGCAAAGGAGTCGATCCAGACGCGCCAATGGAGAGACTCTCAGAGGCTTATCAAGTTTATATTGCAGACACGAATCAATTGTATCCTTCTGAAAGGTTACCCATTGTGCGATCGCTCAAAGGGGAGAGTGTAACTGCTGACGATTTGGAAGTCCACCAAGGAGACCAGAGAATTCCTATCGAAGTGTGGTCAACGCCTATCTATGATGCAGAAGGTAACATTGCTTATAGTATCAACGCCCTGCAAGATATCACAGAACGCAAACGGACAGAGAAATTATTAGCGGACTATAACCGAACCCTCGAGAAACAAGTTGCCGATCGCACTCAGGAATTAGAACAAAAAAACCGACAACTCAAACAAGAAATTCTGGCTAGCCAAATCGCCGCAAAAGCTCGCAAACAGGCAGAAGTAGCGCTGCGTCAGTCTGAAGAAAAGTTTGCCAAAGCGTTTCGTTCCTGTCCGAGTGCCTTCACAATCACTCGGCAGAGTGATGGCTGCCATATCGAGGTCAACGAAAGCTTCTGTCAGTTTACGGGTTACACCCGTGAAGAGGTGATTGGTCGTACTGCCGTTGAGCTGAATCTTTGGGTGAATTGGGAAGACCGTACCCAACTGTTCCATCTCTTGCAAAAGGAAGGCATGATTCGCAACTATGAATTCAACTTCAGAACCAAGTCCGGCGAAGTCAGAACCGCACTATTATCCGCAGAAATGATTGACTTGGATGGACAACGCTATGTAATTTCTGTCAGTCAAGATATCAGCGATCGCCAGCAAGCACAAGCCGCATTACAACAGGCCAAAGAAGCCGCAGAAACGGCAAACCGTGCAAAAAGCCGATTCCTCGCCAATATGAGTCACGAACTGCGTACCCCCCTCAATGCCATCATCGGCTTTACCCAATTGCTCACCCGTGACTCATCCCTCAATTCGGAGCAACAGGACTATATAGGCATTATTCAGCGCTCTGGTGAGCATTTACTCGAACTCATTAATAATGTGCTGCAAATGTCCAAAATTGAGGTGGGTCGGATTACGCTCAATAAAAATAGTTTTGACCTGTACCATTTGCTGGACAGTCTGGAAGCCATGCTCCAGTTACCTGCCCAAAACAAAGGTTTACAGTTAGTGTTTGACCGCGCTCCCACTCTCCCGCAATACATCAAAACTGACGAAAGTAAGTTGCGCCAAGCCTTGATTAACCTTCTGACCAACGCGATCAAATTCACCTCAGAGGGGGGTGTTACTTTACGAGTAGCTAGGAAGTTGCAAGTGGAAAGGTTGAAGGTTGAAGGTTCTCGTGATTTGCCAGTTGAAAGATTGTACAGCCCTACGGGCATGTTAGCGAAGCGGCACGAAGTGCAAACAGCGCAGCGGGACGTAGACCAGGTTGAAGGTTCTCAACCGTTTTCAAATCTTCAACCTGTAACCCTTTATTTTGAGGTGGAAGATACAGGTTCGGGGATTGCACCAGAAGAGATGAACTCCCTATTTGAACCCTTTGTGCAAACACAAACTGGTCGGAAATCTCTCGAAGGAACGGGTTTAGGTCTTCCCATCACACGACAATTTGTGGAATTGATGGGGGGAGATATCAGGGTTAGCAGTACCTTAGGTAAGGGAAGTATTTTTACATTTAATATCGAGGTTGAGCTAGCCCAAGAGCTTGAGATTGAGACGACTTCTACAAGCCCTAAGGTCATTGGTTTAGAATCTGGACAACCGGACTATCGCATCCTCGTTGTTGACGATCGCATGGAAAGTCGCCTCCTCCTCGTTAAGCTTTTAGCCTCTGTCGGCTTGGGTGTGCGGGAAGCCGTGAATGGACAAGAAGCGATCGACGTGTGGTCAAGCTGGGAACCTCACCTAATCTGGATGGATATGCGGATGCCAGTCATGGATGGGTATGAAGCGACTAAACGCATCAAAGCTGATTTGAAAGGTCAGGCTACGGCAATTATTGCCTTGACGGCTAGTGCTTTGGAGGAAGAGCGTTCGATTGTTTTGTCAGCCGGTTGTGATGACTTTGTGCGTAAGCCCTTTCGAGAGTCGGTTATCTTTGAAAAGATGGGTCAACATCTAGGGGTGCGCTATATCTATGAACAACCCACCTCTTCCAACTCGGAGGGTGGCAGGCAGAACATGGACGTTGAACCAGGGAATGCATCTGACTCTTCGGGTTCTGCTGTGCAGTATATCCTTCAGCCTTCATCATTCCAAGTAATGCCCAGTGAGTGGGTCAATGAGCTATACCAGGCGGCTGTCTCTATTGAGAATGAGCGGATTTTTCAGCTCATTGAGCAAATCCCGCCTCCCCATCTTCCACTCGCCCAAGCGATCGCTGATTTGGTCAATAATTTCCGTTGCGATCGCATTCTCGATTTAATTGAACAGGCTAGAATTTTGAAAATCGGGGCTGACCCAGGATGAAGAATAAAAGATGATAGATGAACATCTATTTTCGTCAATCTTTTTATATTTCAGATTTATTTTAATCATCAATTTCTATTTACTACTATCCAATTAGCACTATGAGTAGCAATATGGCGGAGGTAACTCCAGGAAACATTTTAATTGTTGATGATACACCGGAAAATCTGCAAATTTTATCCGCAACCCTGTCGGAGAAAGGATATAAAGTCCGGGGCGTCGTCAAGGGGCAAATGGCACTCAGAGCCGCCAGATCGGCTCCACCCGATCTAATTTTGCTCGACATTAGAATGCCCGAAATGGATGGCTATGAAGTCTGTGAACAACTCAAAGCCGACCCAAAAACCAGCGAAATTCCGATCATTTTTATTAGTGCCCTGGATGAAGTCTTAGACAAGGTTAAAGCCTTTGCGGCTGGTGGAGTGGACTATATCACCAAGCCGTTTCAAGTGGCAGAAGTTTTGGCACGGGTTGAACACCAACTGACGATTCGCAGGCTCTCTAATCAACTACAAGAGCAAAATCAACAGCTGCAACAGGAGATTCAAGAGCGATTGAAAGCTGAAAAAGCGGCTGAAGCTGCATCCAAAGCGAAAACAGAGTTCCTAGCTAATATGAGTCATGAACTCCGCACTCCCCTCAATGCCATTCT
>NZ_DATNPA010000013.1:0-27094 GCF_036703385.1 Allocoleopsis sp.
ATCAAGTCAGCGCGTTTCAAAGGGGCAAAACGGTGGGCAATTAAGAAGACGGTTCGATTCCGAGAAATTTGTTGAATGTTCTGTAAAACCTGTTGCTCTGTCTCACTATCTAAAGCACTCGTTGCTTCGTCCAAAATCAAAATAGGCGATTGAGACAAGAACAAACGCGCCAAAGCAATGCGTTGCCGTTGACCGCCAGATAAGGCTGTACCTCTTTCTCCAACATTCGTTTCATAACCTTGGGGCATTTCACTGATAAAGTCATGAGCAACGGCTAACCGAGCAGCTTCTACGACTTGTTCTGCACTGATATCTGGATTACCTAGGGTAATATTTTCCAAGATGGAACCATTGAACAGAAAATCTTCTTGAAGAACGTCACCAATTTGTTGCCGTAAAGAAGCGAGGTCAGCACTTTTTAGGTCAAAGCCATCTATCAAAATACGACCTGATTCCGGTTGGTAAAGGCGTTGCAACAATTTAGAAAGGGTACTTTTCCCGGAACCGCTCCTACCCACAATACCGACGAACATCCCTGGCTCAACAGTAAAGGAAATTCCCCGCAAAATGGCTTCTTGGTTCGGGCGGTACCGAAAGAAGATTTGGTCGAAGCTAACTTGTCCTTTTAGGGGAGGAAGAACTAAACCACTTCCGGGTTCAGCTTCCGGAGCAACGTTGAGGATATCGCCAATCCGGTCTACTGAGAGCAAGACTTGTTGTAAATTTTGCCACAGCTGTACTAACCGCAAAAGTGGCCCAGTCATTCGTCCCGAAAGCATTTGAAAGGCGACCAGCTGACCGACTGTGAGCTTTTGGTCAATCACAAGCTTGGCTCCAAACCAGAGGATGAGCAGGTAAGAGAAATTGGTGAGGAAAGTGCCAATGTTGTTGCTGATATTGGATGTCGTGGAGGCGCGGAAACCAGTGCGAATGTAGCGAGCAAATAATCCTTCCCAGCGATCGCGTGCGGTTCGTTCTGCGGCATGGGCTTTCACTGAGTGAATTCCCGTAATCGTTTCCACCAAAAATGATTGACTATCCGCACTACGGTTAAACGTTTCATTCAGCCAATTGCGGAGTATCGGTGTAGAAACAAGGGTGAGGATAGCAAATAGAGGAATAACCGCCAAGGCAACCCAGGTAAGTAAGGCATTGTAGTAAAACATCAATGCCAGATACACAACCGCAAAAATGCTATCTAAGATAACCGTCAGGGCAGTTCCGGTGAGAAACTGCCGAATGTTTTCCAGTTCCTGTACCCGTGCTACGGTATCTCCGACCCGACGTGCTTCAAAATAAGCCAAGGGGAGACGCATCAGGTGACGAAACACTTGAGCAGATAAGCTCAAGTCAAGGCGTCGGGCAGTGTGGGTAAAGATGAATAGCCGTAGGATGCCGAGAATGCCTTCAAAAATAGCAACACTTAAAAGTGCGATCGCCATCACATCCAAAGTGGGGAGGCTTCCCTGCACCATCACTTTGTCAATAATCACCTGAGTTAGGATTGGCGTTGCTAACCCCAATAACTGCAAGGTGAACGAGGCGATGAGAACTTCCCCTAACAACCTGCGGTAGTGCCAAACCGCTGGCAAAAACCACGCGAGGCTGAATTTGTCCGGCTTCTGGATGAGTTCCACTTGCCATAGCTGCCCATCCCAAGCGGCCTCAACCAGTTCCTTGGGCAGACTTTCACAAGTGCGATCAGGGTTCAGTGGGTTGCCGATGATGATGCGATCGCCCCTTACTCCATAAACCACGACCCAGTGTTCCCGTTGCCAGTGCAACAAAGCCGGGAATGTAAGTTGTCGCAAGTCACTCCAGGTTGTTTGCAAGCGTCTGAGCTGGAGTCCCAATTTTTCACCCGCTTCTACCAGGTGTTTCGGCTGTTGTCCTCGCAACTGGCGCTGCACCCAATCGAGTTGAGCTGGGTTTTGTCGTTGTTGTGAGACCATTGTCAAGCAGGCCGCAGCGGTATTGAGGCTGGAGACAAAGGGATAACCTGAAATCGGTTGAGGTGCGTTGGTGCTGGAAGGGGCAAGGCGCGATCGCGCTTGATTCCAGAACTGCTCAATTTCTGGCGATAATGCTTCTTGCCAAAGTGCTGTATCCCAGCAAACCACCACCACTTCTTTCCCAGAAGCTACAGCTTTGAATGACCCGGAAAGCTCAATTAAATCACCGAACCAATCCCCCACGCCCAAAGTTGCTAAGGGCTTAGTGGCTGCTTCTTCCCTTAAGCGCACCTTACCTGCTATCACTAGAAACTGCTCTCCGGGACTATCTGTAGACCAAATTTTTTCCCCAAGCGTGTAGCGACGAGTCTCTGCCTGATCTTTAAATTGAACTTGCTGTTCCGGACGTAACAGAGCAAGCGGTGGGACATCCCAAGGAATAGATGGCAGAGCAGAGTGAGACGTACCAGCGTCCATCGCCTTTGTGTCTACAGATTCATCCAAAATTTCAACCTACCTGAAGCTTAACAGCCATTTTTTGGATTTGTTGGGCTATCCACTGCTCAAATAGCTCATTTTGGAGGGCGAGCTTAAGCTGAGCATCTTCTAATGAGGCTGGGAGAAATTGCTCGACTCGAAACAAGAGCCAACGTCCTTCTAGTTCTAACGGCCCAATGAGCTGTCCAGAACTAGCTGAATCAACGGCTGCCCTCAAGGCATCTGGTAGCGCTCCTCGACTAACTGGCCCCATCATGCCGTTGAGTACGCGGTCATCTGCGATCGAATACTCTCTAGCCAGTGGCTCAAAACTGGCTCCTTCCTCAATTTGCGTCGCTAGCTCCTCCGCAAGTTCCCGCTCATTCACTAAAATGCGAGACAGTACCACCCGGTCTAAAAAAAGTTTGCGCTCAATAAAATATTCTTGTAGCTTTGGTTCCGTTATCTGGGCTTTAAGTCTTTCGAGCTTAAAGCCAAAAGCCACTGAGGTGTGAAACGTTGTGTAATCTTGCCCGTTACTCTGGAGCCAGTCGGCGAACACTTTAGGGTCAGTGAGTTGACGTTGTAGCCGAAAATCAATCACCGCCTGTTCGATTAGGGCTGGATTAACGTTAAGATCCTGGCGAGTTTGCAGCTCTGTGTCTATAACGTGCTGGCGTAGAATATCCCCAATGAAAGCTTTCAACTTTCCAGACGTTTGCAGATATTGCAACGCTTGTGCCAAATTAATAGGCTGGTCATCAACAGTCAAGAATGGTTGGGATACCATGAAATAACCAAATAATATAGATAAAAAGTCTTGCCAAAGTTGATTGTTGCTACATAGCTGTAGAACCTATCCTCCCTGGCTTTGCCATTTATGCAAGAAGTTGATTGTCAAGACCTATTATCTTTCCATCCCCAGAAATTGCCCTCTACAACTATCTAAAGTTTGATGTTGATTTCGACCGGGGAACAGAGGAGTTTGGAAGACACGGAAAATTATTAACGTCAAAATTTGATTTAAACTGAATCACAATAACATGCTAGGAACCTTTCAACAAAGCCATATCCGAATTGAAGTGGAAGCACCACAAATCGCCATCCGTGACAGCTTGCTCCATTGCGATCGCCTACGTCAATGGCTATGGCCGCAACGCTTTTCCGTAGGACTACCGGAACAGTTACATCCGGGACTGACCTTCACCACATGGATGGGTCCTGTAGCCATTCAACACAAAGTGGAGATTGCCCAGCCCAATTGCTTACGCCTGCTCTTGAGTCAGGGAATCGACGGCTATCACGAGTGGTATTGGGGAGACGGTTGGATCCAGTCTCGCTTGGAAGGTATCTCTTTATTGCCACTGAATCTCGGCCAATCTCTCTCTCTGTTGCGGCTGCGCCAATTTCTTGCCTCTCAGCGGTAAAGCAACAAAAGGTTAATCCCATCTAACTTAAGAGGGAGGATATTCTCATCCCTCATTTTTTCTACCAAGAGAATATTCACGACGTATTGATGTGTGTAAAAGCGAAGCCTGAGTCCCCAAAAGTTGGGGGAAGAGAGCAGAAGCTATGTAAACTCGGGTTTCGTCATTTTTCTCTAGCAACAGTAATAACAGAGGGAGAAGAACACTGTCATTTATGTGGCCTTTTTTATTCTGAAAATTGCCATCAATATTCAGTAATATTTCATCTATATTATAAAATATTTCTATTTTAGATTTTCTAAAATTTTAATGAATTAATAATAAAATTAAAGAATAGCTTAATAATTTAATACACTCCACAGTGGAGAACGCTTTCCTCAGCTTAAGTTGATCGCGCATCCGTAGGTGGAGGAACCGATGCCTATCCCATCCCCTTCCCTAGAATTGACTCACCCCTTTGCCCATAACTCAGAGCCGCAGGAATTGCTCAAACACAGCGAAGAACAATTTAGAACGTTAGTTGCAAATATTCCAGGTGCTGTCTACCGCTGTACATACGACGGGCAATTACAAGGGCTATCTCTTAGAACAATGGTCTTCCTCAGTGAAGCTATTGAGACTGTTGCTGGCTATGCGGCAAGTGACTTTATTAATAATCGAGTACGGTCTTTTACCAGTATCATCCACCCTCAAGATCGAACGAAGATTGAGCAAGGTATCAGACAGAGTGTTATTGCCAAACAGCCCTATGTCATCGAGTACCGAATTGTACAAGCTAATGGCAAGATAGTCTGGGTCTATGACAAAGGCCAGGGTATTTCCGACGAAAATGGAGACATCCAATGGCTAGATGGGGTCATTTTGGATATTACAGAGCGGAAAAAGGCGGAAGCTGATTTACGCTACACTCAAACCTTCTTAAACTCCATCGTTGAAAATCTACCCGTGGCGGTATTTATTAAAGATGCGAGCGATTTACGCGTGATGTACTGGAACAAAGCCAGTGAGGAACTGTTTGGCTATTCCAGAGAAGAAGTATTGGGAAAGAATGATTACGATTTTTTTCCCTCCCAACAGGCTCGGTACTTACGCGCCAAAGATCGACAAGTACTAGCTGGAGGTGAACTGGTGGATATCCCGGAAACCCCCTTAATCACACCCCATCAAGGAAAACGGATCGTACATACCCAGAAAGTCCCCCTGTTCGATGAAACAGGCACTCCTCAGTATCTTTTGGGTATTTGTCGAGACATCACAGAAGAAAAGCTAGCTGATAGGGAAGCGACACAAAGTGCCCAGGCACTGCGAGAATCGGAAGCTCATTATCGCCGAATCGTGGAAACGGCGACAGAAGGCGTCTGGATGTTTGATGCCCATAGTAAAACAACCTTTGCCAATAGTCGTATTGCCGAAATGCTGGGCTATACAGTAGAGGACATGCTGGGGCGATCGCTGTTTGACTTCATTGATGAAGACAGCCGCATAGAGGCACAAGTCTATGTGGAACGTCGCCGCCAAGGCATCCAGGAACGCCATAATTTTAAATTCCGCCGCAAAGATGGCTCCGTCCTGTGGGCGCTTGTGTCAGCGACACCCATCTTCGATGCAGAAGGACACTTTGTCGGCGTTTTGAGGATGATTACCGACATTAGCGAGGTCTACGACGAGCTTCGCTTACGCAAGCAAGCTGAGGAAGCACTACGGGAATCTCATCAGCAAATTGCCGATATCCTGGAACGAATCACCGATGCCTTTTTTGCCCTCGATCATCAGTGGCACTTTACCTATATCAACGGCGAAGCTTCGCGCCTGTTGCACCAACAACCAGAACAACTAATTGGAGCCAATTTTTGGGATGTGTTTCCCGAAGCCGTGGGTTCACTAGTTGAGCAGCAGTATCGCCAAGCGATGCAGGAGCAAGTGCCAGTTATATTTGAAACCTTTTCGGCACCATTGAACAGTTGGCTTGAGGTGCGCGCTTATCCGAGTGGATCGGGACTTTCCGTTTTCTGGCGAGACATCACGGAACAAAAACAGGCTCAAGACGCGCTACGAAAAAGTGAAGAGCAATACCGTACCCTAGCCAGCCATTTTCCCAATGGAGCCGTTCTAGCCTTTGACCGAGATCTCCGCTACACCCTTGCTGAAGGTGAAGCATTAGCCACACTCGGCTTGTCTAAAGAGTTAGTGGAAGGAAAAACCTTATGGGAGGCAAGATCGCCAGAATTCTGTGAAATCCTAGAACCTCATTATCGGGCAGCTCTATCGGGAATGGCTGGAACCTTTGAGTTGGAGTATTCTAACAGTACTTATCTAGTGCATACGCTGCCCCTCAGAAATGCTTGGGGAGAAGTGTTTGCGGGTATGGTGATGAAGCAAGACATTACTGAGCGAAAGCGATCTGAGGAAGCATTACGCCAGTCCGAGAGCCAGTTGAGAGCCAAAAACCAAGAGCTTCAACAGACTCTACGCCAACTCAAACAAACCCAAGCTCAACTCATTCAGAATGAAAAAATGGTCAGCTTGGGTCAGATGGTGGCTGGAATTGCCCACGAAATTAACAATCCCGTCAGTTTCATTTATGGCAATATTGCCTATGCCCATGAATATGCCCAAAACCTCTTGAATCTTGTAAAACTGTATGGCCTGCATTATCCTGAACCCGTGCCAGCCATCCAAGAGGAGATCGAGGCATTGGATCTGGATTTTGTAGCCGCCGACTTCCCCAAATTGCTTGGCTCGATGCAAGAAGGAACCAACCGCATTCGAGAAATTGTCCTCTCCTTACGAAACTTCTCCCGCCTGGATGAAGCCCAAATCAAACCTGCCAATCTTCATGAAGGACTTGATAACACCCTGCTCCTTTTGCAACACCGTCTGAAGGGACATGCAGGAAACTCAGGGATTGAGGTGCGAAAAGAGTATGGACAACTCCCCCTGGTGGAGTGTTATCCCGGTTCGCTCAACCAAGTGTTTATGAATCTCTTGAGTAATGCTATTGATGCTCTGGAAACTCAAGCAGAACCCAGAGTGATTACCATCCACACTGAGGTAGAGACTGGAAACATGGGGAGAGCGCCAGAGGAGGAAAGCAGAAGAATTCCTCAACTCAATTCCAGGATGCTCAACACCCCCTTACCCCCACCTCAATTTGTGGTGATTCGCATTACCGACAACGGCTCTGGTATCCCCTTGCAGGTGAAAAAACAGATTTTTGATCCCTTCTTCACCACTAAACCCGTTGGTGTGGGGACAGGTTTGGGGTTAGCGATCGCTTACTCGATTGTCGTTGAACAACATGAGGGTAATCTAACGTGCATTTCCGAACTGGGTCAAGGAGCCGAGTTTGTGATTGAGCTGCCAATCCGACAACCCAAGTTATCCACTGCGACTGCTGTTTAGGGCGCTAGTCTGGCTTGACTACCAGCACCGAACAGGGAGCCTCAGCCACCACTTGGCTACTAACTGAGCCTTCTAAAATTCGCTGGAGACCCGTGAGACCGCGACTGCCAATCACAATTAAGTCAGCCTGGTGTATATGAGCAAGGCGGATGATTTCGCCAGCTGGGTCACCCCTAACGATCTCTAGAGTACTGTCGCCAGGAAGGTCAGCTTGGTAGGATTGCAGCTGTTTTTCCACATTTCGATACAGTAGCTCCTCTGAAGTATGAGGTCGGTCAACGGCTACATCCATGTCAGGCTCAGGCGAGGGAATGACATGGGCAAGGATTATTTTTGTTGCTGGCTGTAATTGAAGTTCCTTTAAGAACTGAATCACGCGCAGTGTATGTTCTGAACTGTCAATAGCCAAAAGAATTGTCTTTAACACCAATGTCTCCTATCAGCGATAGCAAAGCGAGCGATCGCAAAGACGCTTTGATCGTTCAGCTTTCAGCTATTGGGATTGTCCCCCTTGAGTAGAGAATTTGTCTACCAGGGGGGCAGAGTTGAACCCATCAATCAACATAGAGACTTGACACTCTCCGCCCTAGAAGTTCGGACATTCTTAGTTCATCGACACGCCTTTAAATTGTCTATCCTTGCGGCAATGCTTAAACCAAAGACCCGTAGAAAACTACCCAGTATCGAACCTAACTTGAGCCTTTCCCAGAGGGCTTGAATTCCCATTTTTCGGCCACAGTCAAAGTCTACTACTCATTAAGATCCTCCTGCGTCCGCAATCGCACTGAGTCAGCATGAGAAGGTAACCCTTCCGCTTGTGCCAGCGCCTGAATGGCACTCGAAACTTTGTCGAGGGCTGTAGATGAATACTGAATCAAACTGGAGTGCTTCATAAAGGTTTCGACACCCAAAGCAGAAGCGTAGCGGGCAGCACCGGAGGTCGGCAGCGTATGATTTGGGCCCGCTAGGTAGTCTCCCACGGCTTCGGGGGTGGAGTGACCCAAGAAAATTGCTCCAGCGTGGCGAATTTTTTCGAGTAAGTCCCAAGGTTCAGCAATTTCGAGTTCCAGGTGTTCCGGGGCAAACTCATTAGAGAGTTCCGCCGCCTCATCCAGGGAATCTACTAGGACAATTAAACCAAAGTGCGCGATCGCTTTTTCGGTCAGCAGGCGTCGCGGATGGTCTTTGAGTTGCCATTCCACCTCTTTCTGCACTTGTTTGGCTAGTTGGATATCGGGTGTTAAGAGAATGGCAGCAGCCATTGGGTCGTGTTCGGCTTGAGCCAGCAGATCAGCCGCAATATAGGCCGGATTAGCGGCCTGATCCGCGATGATTAGCACCTCCGAGGGGCCAGCCAGGGAGTCAATGCCTACTGTTCCGTAAACCAGTTTTTTGGCCAGGGTGACGTAAATGTTGCCTGGGCCAGTAATCACATCGACTTTAGGAATGGTTTCCGTGCCGTAAGCTAAAGCGGCGATCGCCTGAGCTCCACCGACCCGGTAAATCTCTTGTACCCCAGCTTCCTGTGCTGCCACTAGGACGGCGGGATTAATGGTTTTATCCGGACCGGGTGGTGTCACCATCACAACCTGAGGCACCTTTGCCACCTTCGCGGGGATGGCGTTCATCAACACGGTACTGGGATAACACGCTCTCCCCCCAGGAACATACAGTCCGGCTCGATCCACTGGCGTATAGCGCTTGCCTAGAACTACATCATCGTCGCCAAAGTGTACCCAAGATTTCGGGACGCGCTGCCGATGAAATGCCTCTATTTGTCGCGCCGCCAATTGGATGGCATCGAGTAATTCCTTGGATACCTGCTGGTAGGCAGCATCCAATTCTGACCCACTGACGCGCAGCCCGTCGATACTTAAGGTTTGGTGATCGAATTCTTCGGTATAGTGCAAGAGTGCTTTGTCTCCCTGGCGTTTGACCGCCTGTAAGACCTCTTGCACCGTTGACTCTTTATGAATAACGTGGTCTTGGGAAGTGCGATCGCGGATACGTCGCAGTTCAGTTTGTGCCTCAGCCTGCTGAGTAATGATTCGCAGCATGGAGTCGGAGTGCCCATCCTTAGGTATTACCCGTCCGAGACTCGGCCCATCAGCCTCCCCTTCGACAAGAAGGACGCATCGTCCCCGGACTTACTCCTATAGCTTAACCTGGATTTTTCAAGGGTCGCGATAGTTTCTCCATAGATGTTATAGTGGTCATTCAGGTATTTTGTTTGTTATCGAAAGTAAGGTTCCCCGAAGGCTACTGTGGCTAATAACAAGTCCGCGCTCAAGCGTATAGAAATTGCCGAACGCAACCGAGTTCGGAATAAGACCTACAAGTCAGCGGTGAAGACGCTGATGAAGAAATGCTTCTCGGCCGTAGAAGATTACGCTCGTCAACCGAGTCCAGAAGCGTTGCAGGCCGTCGAGAGTTCGATGTCTCAGGCTTACAGCAAAATTGACAAAGCTGTAAAGCGGCGGGTGCTGCATCCCAATAATGGCGCTCGCAAGAAATCTCGTCTGGCAGCTCGGATCAGAAAGATCACGGCTGGAGTCAATCCCCCAGCGCAGGAAACCAGTGCCTCTGCCTGATAGCAAAAACCCTTCTTTGGAAGGACTCGGTTTCCCGAGTAGAGTGTACTAAAGTCCTCTACGTGAGGCCATGATTAACGACCTCAAGGTTGCGAGGGGCAGGAATTCCTCTCCCTCGTAGCTTATAGGATAATGAGTTGCCCCCTGCTAATTGTTGAAAATAGTTGTAACATGGACTGTAGACTGTGCCGATGCAGTTGGTAGATACTCATGTCCACATCAACTTTGATGTCTTCCAGTCAGAATTGGAGGCAATACGAGACCGCTGGCGTCAAGCTGGAGTGGTTGGCCTTGTGCATTCTTGCGTGGAGCCGTCTGAAGCGGCTACTATTCGAGCATTAGCTGACCAATTTCCCGAACTCTCTTATGCCGTAGGTTTACATCCGCTGGATGCCGAAAAGTGGACTTCCGAAACAACGAACAAAATTCTTTCCTTAGCTCGTTCCGATACCAGAGTGGTGGCTATTGGGGAAACGGGATTGGATTTCTTCAAAGCGGAGAACCAGCAACAGCAAAAAGCGGTATTTGAAGCGCAACTGGCGATCGCGAAGCAGCTAAATTTACCCGTGATTATCCACTGCCGCGACGCGTCCGCCCCCATGAAAACTCTTTTGCAAGAGTTTTGGGAACGGAACGGTTCCGTAAAAGGTGTGATGCACTGTTGGGGAGGCACACCGGAAGAGACTGAGTGGTTTTTGGATCTGGGCTTTTACATTAGTTTTAGTGGCATCGTGACCTTTAAAAATGCCCAGTCAATTCAAGCGTCGGCAGTGATGGTGCCCTCTGATCGCCTCCTGATTGAAACAGATTGCCCCTTCCTCGCACCAGTACCCAAACGGGGCAAACGCAATGAACCCGCCTATGTTCGCTATGTGGCAGAGTGTGTCGCTAGCTTGCGAGATGTACCGTTGGAAACTCTAGCCACTCAAACAACTCAGAATGCGATCGCGCTTTTCGGTCTTACCCTCCCAACTGAATCCGTCTCCAGCACCGAATGCTACACTACCAATCTGTAAAAAGCAGGAAAAGTTAATTAACACTCAAGGAGCTAGGGCAGCATTCGCGAACTTACAAGCATCGGCCTAGGATGAAAGACCAAACACGGACGCCATCGAGTTGATGGCATCACCCCAGAGAAGGATAGGTTAGCTGATGGCTTAGTAGAAGTTTCAATCTCCGGGTACCGCCTGAAGTCAGAAGTTCTCAGCCTTCAGCCTTCAGCCTTTAGTCAGATCCAGTTTCTCTGCGACATACTATTATTAAGAAGAGTTACTATGAATAAAATTTCCCCTCCCCTTACTCAATTGCTGCCACTCATCCACATCACAGACCCCTGGAATTCAATAGTCACGTCCTAGAGACGCGGTTTATCGGCTCTCTAGCCAATCCATAAAATTTTAACCAGAGCAACGTTCATAGTTTGAGATACTAGCCATTTCCCAAGATCATCTTGTTGCTGCAACCAGCCAACAACTCAACAGCAATACTTGCTAGATAATGAGCGATCATCGCCAGTTATCTAGCAAAATTCACTCTGTGCATAAGTATCACCTAACAATCAGGGATACAATCGGTGCTGTTGCAGCGGCGTTCTTTGGCTCGGACTCCTATTCCGACGCTGACTCACCCCTAATGTAGGAGACGCATGAATAATCAAATTTACACCCCCTCCACTCAAACATACACTCTAGCCAACTATATGTTGCCCGACTTAGTGGAGATTCAGCGTTCCAGTTTTCGCTGGTTCCTGGAAGAAGGGCTAATTGAAGAACTCAACAGTTTCTCACCGATTACCGATTACACAGGTAAGCTGGAACTCCACTTCTTGGGGAAAGACTATAAGCTCAAGCGTCCCAAGTACGACGTTGACGAAGCAAAGCGGCGAGACAGCACCTATGCGGTGCAAATGTATGTTCCCACCCGCCTGATCAATAAGGAAACCGGTGAGATTAAGGAACAAGAGGTCTTTATCGGGGATCTGCCCTTGATGACCGACCGGGGTACCTTCATTATCAACGGGGCGGAACGAGTGATTGTGAACCAAATCGTTCGTAGCCCTGGCGTATACTACAAGTCTGAAACTGACAAAAACGGACGTCGGACGTATAGTGCTTCGCTGATCCCGAACCGGGGGGCATGGCTGAAGTTTGAAACCGACAAAAATGACTTAGTGTGGGTACGCATTGACAAAACCCGCAAGTTGTCGGCACAGGTGCTGTTGAAAGCGTTGGGACTATCGGATAGTGAGATTATGGATGCCATGCGACATCCAGACTACTATCAGAAAACCCTGGATAAAGAGGGTAACCCGACGGAAGAAGAAGCGTTGATGGAGCTTTACCGCAAGCTGCGTCCGGGAGAACCCCCGACGGTGAGTGGTGGTCAGCAACTGTTAGATTCGCGCTTTTTTGACCCGAAACGCTACGACTTAGGTCGGGTAGGACGTTACAAAATCAATAAAAAGCTGCGTCTGAATGTTCCCGATACGATGCGGGTACTCACGGCGCAAGATATTGTAGCGGCGATCGATTATCTGATTAATCTGGAATTTGATATTGGCAGCACGGACGATATCGACCACTTAGGCAATCGCCGGGTGCGTTCAGTCGGCGAACTGTTGCAAAACCAGGTCAGGGTAGGGCTCAATCGCTTAGAGCGTATCATTCGGGAACGGATGACCGTGAGCGATGCGGATACACTCACTCCGGCTAGCTTAGTCAACCCGAAACCTTTAGTGGCAGCGATTAAGGAGTTCTTTGGGTCGTCTCAACTCTCCCAGTTTATGGATCAGACGAACCCGTTGGCGGAATTAACACATAAACGGCGGCTTTCTGCTCTAGGGCCAGGTGGCTTAACGCGGGAACGAGCTGGTTTTGCCGTGCGGGATATTCATCCTTCGCACTACGGACGGATTTGCCCAATTGAGACACCGGAAGGACCAAACGCCGGTTTGATCGGCTCCTTGGCAACCCATGCGCGAGTGAATGCCTACGGGTTTATCGAAACGCCATTTTACCCGGTGGAAAATGGGCGAGTTCTCAAAGACAGTGCGCCCTTGTACATGACGGCAGACGAAGAGGATGACCTGCGGGTCGCTCCTGGGGATATCCCGATGGATGAAGAAGGGCGCATTTTAGGCGAGTCGGTGCCGGTGCGCTATCGGCAAGATTTCACCACCACGACGCCCGATCAGGTAGACTTCGTGGCGGTGTCGCCCGTGCAGATTATTTCAGTGGCAACATCGCTGATTCCGTTCTTAGAACATGACGACGCCAACCGCGCACTGATGGGATCGAACATGCAGCGGCAGGCGGTGCCGTTGTTGCGACCGGAACGCCCCTTAGTGGGAACCGGTTTGGAAGCCCAGGCCGCACGGGACTCCGGGATGGTGATTGTGTCCCGTACCGATGGAGAAGTGACCGAGGTGGATGCTCGTCACATTCGGGTGAAGGATCAGGCGGGTCGGGAGACCTATTATGAACTTCAGAAGTATCAGCGATCAAACCAAGATACTTGTTTAAATCAGCGTCCTTTAGTGTTTGAGGGCGATGATGTTGTTGCCGGTCAAGTGATAGCCGATGGCTCAGCAACCGAAGGTGGTGAGCTGGCACTGGGTCAAAATATCCTGGTGGCCTATATGCCCTGGGAAGGCTACAACTACGAGGACGCGATTCTGATTAGTGAGCGGTTGGTAATGGATGATGTCTATACCAGCATTCACATTGAGAAGTACGAGATTGAAGCGCGGCAAACGAAACTCGGCCCAGAGGAAATCACCCGTGAAATTCCCAACGTTGGGGAAGATGCCCTGCGACAACTAGACGAAACCGGCATTATCCGGATTGGTGCCTGGGTGGAAGCCGGTGACATTTTGGTAGGAAAGGTAACGCCCAAAGGGGAATCTGACCAGCCGCCCGAAGAAAAATTACTCCGAGCCATTTTCGGAGAAAAAGCCAGGGATGTACGGGACAATTCACTGCGCGTACCCAATGGTGAGAAAGGCCGGGTAGTCGATGTCCGGGTGTTTACCCGTGAACAGGGGGATGAACTACCTCCTGGGGCGAATATGGTTGTCCGCGTTTATGTGGCGCAGAAGCGGAAAATTCAGGTGGGCGACAAGATGGCGGGACGTCACGGCAACAAGGGGATTATTTCCCGGATTTTGCCGATGGAGGATATGCCCTACTTACCCGATGGGACGCCCATTGATATTGTGCTCAATCCTCTCGGGGTGCCGTCGCGGATGAACGTCGGTCAGGTGTTTGAATGTTTACTCGGATGGGCGGGTGAAAACTTGGGCCTCCGATTTAAGCTGACGCCGTTTGATGAAATGTATGGGGAGGAGGCGTCCCGAACGACTGTTCACGGCAAGCTGAAGCAAGCGAGTGAAGAGGAAGAGCAGGACTGGGTGTTTAACCCGGAACACCCCGGAAAAATCAAGGTCTATGATGGTCGCACAGGCGAAGCCTTTGACCGACCGATCACCGTGGGTAAGGCTTATATGTTGAAGCTGGTTCACTTAGTGGACGATAAGATTCACGCACGTTCGACAGGCCCTTACTCGCTGGTGACACAGCAGCCGTTGGGCGGAAAAGCACAGCAGGGCGGTCAGCGATTCGGAGAAATGGAAGTGTGGGCACTGGAAGCCTTTGGTGCAGCTTATACCCTGCAAGAGTTGCTGACGGTGAAGTCCGACGATATGCAAGGACGGAATGAGGCGCTCAATGCGATCGTTAAAGGTAAGGCGATTCCACGACCAGGGACTCCTGAATCCTTCAAGGTCTTGATGCGGGAACTTCAGTCGTTGGGCTTAGATATGGCGGTTCACAAAGTAGAAACTGCCGAGGATGGTACAAGCCGCGATGTAGAGGTGGATCTGATGGCAGATGCGGATCGGCGTCGGACACCTAGCCGACCCACTTATGAATCTCTCAACCGTGAGGAACTCGAAGAAGACGAAGTCTAAAAAGAGTTGAAAGTGAGCAGGTTGAAAGTTGAAAGTTGTTAAGAGTTTAGGCGTTGCAAATTAAGAAAACACCTTCAACCTTCAACCTTCAACATTTAAACCTTGAACCTTCAACTCTTAATCGAATGAGACATCAGCTAGAACAGCGGTTTGACTACGTCAAAATTGCGATCGCCTCTCCAGAACGAATTCGGCAATGGGGAGAAAGAACCCTTCCTAATGGTCAGGTGGTCGGCGAAGTCACGAAACCGGAAACAATTAACTATCGCACGCTCAAACCCGAAATGGATGGGCTGTTCTGCGAACGAATCTTTGGGCCAGCCAAGGATTGGGAATGCCATTGCGGCAAGTACAAGCGGGTACGCCACCGGGGAATTGTCTGCGAACGCTGCGGTGTGGAAGTCACCGAGTCACGAGTGCGCCGTCACCGGATGGGATATATCAAACTAGCTGCACCGGTGGCTCACGTTTGGTATCTCAAGGGGATTCCCAGCTATCTCAGCATTCTGCTAGATATGCCCCTGCGGGATGTGGAACAGATTGTCTACTTCAACGCCTATGTTGTCTTGAGTGCAGGCAATGCCGAGAACCTCAGCTACAAGCAGCTATTGACAGAAGATCAATGGCTGGAAATTGAAGAGCAGCTTTACAGCGAAGATTCTCAACTAACCGGTGTTGAGGTGGGAATTGGTGCTGAGGCACTCCAGCGGCTTTTGCAGGACGTTGATTTAGACAATGAAGGTGAAAAGCTCCGCGAAGAAATTACCACAGCCAAGGGGCAAAAACGCGCCAAACTAATCAAACGTTTACGGGTGATTGACAACTTCATCGCCACAGGTTCTCTGCCGGACTGGATGGTACTGACGGTGATTCCGGTTATTCCTCCAGACCTGCGCCCGATGGTACAGCTAGACGGGGGTCGCTTTGCTACCTCGGACTTGAATGACCTCTATCGGCGAGTCATCAACCGCAACAACCGACTAGCCCGTCTCCAGGAAATCCTGGCACCCGAAATTATTGTCCGCAACGAAAAGCGGATGCTCCAAGAAGCGGTGGACGCTTTAATTGACAATGGGCGTCGAGGGCGTACTGTTGTGGGAGCTAACAATCGCCCGCTCAAGTCCCTCTCCGACATCATTGAGGGTAAGCAAGGTCGCTTCCGGCAAAACCTCTTGGGTAAACGGGTTGACTACTCCGGGCGTTCAGTCATTGTTGTCGGCCCTAAGCTGAAAATTCACCAGTGCGGTTTGCCCCGCGAAATGGCGATCGAACTGTTTCAACCCTTCGTTATTCACCGACTGATTCGTCAAGGTTTGGTCAATAACATCAAGGCGGCTAAAAAACTAATTCAGCGAGGCGACCCCAGCGTGTGGGATGTCTTGGAAGAAGTGATTGCCGGTCACCCCGTGTTACTGAACCGAGCACCAACGCTTCACCGCTTGGGAATTCAGGCGTTTGAACCGATTTTGGTCGAAGGTCGTGCCATTCAATTGCACCCCTTAGTATGTCCGGCATTCAATGCTGACTTTGATGGTGACCAGATGGCAGTTCACGTTCCCCTCTCGTTGGAGTCGCAAGCAGAGGCACGGCTGTTGATGTTGGCGTCTCATAATATCCTCTCACCCGCAACGGGTCGCCCGATTGTCGCGCCTAGCCAGGATATGGTGTTGGGATGCTATTACCTGACGGCTGAAAATCAAGCAGCTCAAAAAGGCGCTGAGAAATATTTTGCCAATCTGGATGATGCGATCAAAGCCTACGAACAAAAGCAAGTAGACTTACATGCCTACGTCTGGTTGCGCTTTGACGGCATCGTCGAGTCAGCTGTACCCGACAAAGAAGTCCTCAAGACAGAACACTCATCAGATGGCAGCGTAACTAAGCATTACAGAGAACGTCGCGTGAGGGAAACAGCTGATGGGCAGATGATTTCTCAGTATGTTCGTACCACTCCAGGTCGGATTATCTACAACAGAGCCATTCAAGAGGCGTTGATTAGCTAGTCAAAGGTTGAAGGTTGAAGGTTGAATCGGTTAACTTTCACTCCCGACCAACTTTCAACTCCTTTTCGGACTAATCACTAAAGACTGAGGACGAAGGATAAAGCAGATGGTAGACCAGAAAGAAGCGATTTTTTATAACCGGGTTGTTAGTAAAAGTGAACTGAAAAAGCTGATATCCTGGGCCTATACAAAACATGGCAGTGCTCGTAGCGCCCAGATGGCTGACCAGCTTAAAGACCTGGGCTTCCGCTATGCCACTCAGGCGGGTATCTCGATCAGTGTCGATGATTTGCAAGTACCGCCGATTAAGCGCCAAATGCTAGAAGAAGCCGAATCCCAAATTCGGGCGACAGAAGCTCGGTACACGCGGGGCGAAATTACGGAAGTCGAACGGTTTCAAAAAGTTATTGACACCTGGAATAACACCTCTGAAGCCTTAAGGGATGAAGTAGTCCGCAACTTCAAAACCACTGATCCCCTGAATTCGGTGTACATGATGTCTACCTCTGGGGCGCGGGGCAGTATGGCTCAGGTGCGTCAGTTAGTAGGGATGCGCGGTCTGATGGCCAACCCTCAAGGAGAGATTATTGACTTACCGATTAAGACAAACTTCCGGGAGGGCTTAACGGTTACCGAATACATTATCTCATCCTATGGCGCACGGAAAGGCTTGGTGGATACGGCGCTCAGAACCGCTGACTCTGGCTATCTCACCCGGCGTCTGGTGGACGTGGCCCAAGATGTGATCGTGCGAGAAGTGGACTGCGGGACGACGCGAGGCGTGACAGTCATACCGATGACCGATGGCGATCGCACTTTGATTCCTCTGGAAGACCGTCTGTTTGGTCGCGTCCTGGGAGAAGATGTGATTCACCCAACTACGGGCGAAGTAATTGCCGAACGCAACCAGGATATCTCAGATGAGTTGTCCAAAGAAATTGCCCGTTCCGGCGTTAAGGAAGTGTTCGTGCGATCGCCCCTAACTTGTGAAGCCTCGCGATCGGTCTGCCAGCATTGCTATGGTTGGAGTCTAGCCCACGGGCACATGGTCGATTTGGGAGAAGCTGTCGGCATTATTGCCGCCCAGTCGATCGGAGAACCGGGAACCCAGCTGACCATGCGGACATTCCACACGGGTGGTGTCTTCACGGGTGAAGCCGCACGACAGGTGCAGGCACCGTTTGACGGGGTGGTGCGCTTCTCGAAAAAACTACGAACCCGAGGCGTGCGGACTCGCCACGGGGAAGACCGCGAACAAGTTGAAGTGGCGGCTGACCTAATTTTGGAACCCGCTGATGGGACTCAAAAGCCCCAGACTTTCCCAGTAACCGTTGGTTCTTTGCTAATGGTGGGCAATGGGGAAAAAGTAACAACAAATCAACTCTTAGCAGAAGTCGCACTTGGGAAATCTCGCCTCTCCACAGAAAAAGCCGCTAAAGACGTGGCTAGCGACCTCGCCGGGGAAGTCTTGTTTGCTGACTTGATTCCAGAGGAAAAAACTGACCGTCAGGGTAATACCACCCGGATTGCTCAGCGGGGCGGTTTACTCTGGGTGTTATCGGGAGAAGTGTACAACCTACCCCCTGGTGCAGAACCTGTTGTTAAAAACGGTGATGCCGTCCACCAAGGCAGTGTACTCGCGGAAACCAAGTTAGTCACCGCCAATGGGGGTGTGGTTCGACTTACCGCCGGTAAGCGGGAAATTGACATCATCACCGCTTCAGTGCTGTTAGACCAAGCAACAGTACGGATAGAAAGTAGCGGAGGTCGCGATCAGTATGTGATTTACACCACCAATAATCAGCGTTTCTTACTTAAGGCAACGCCAGGGACAAAAGTACTCCACAATCAGGTGGTTGCGGAACTCATTGATGATCGGTATCGCACCCAGACCGGTGGCATCGTTAAATATGCTGGCGTCGAGGTTTCTAAACGCGGTAAGGCCAAGCAGGGTTATGAAGTCGTAAAAGGCGGTACCTTGCTCTGGATTCCCGAAGAATGTCACGAGGTCAACAAAGATATCTCGTTACTGTTGGTGGAAGACGGTCAATATGTAGAAGCCGGAACCGAGGTGGTGAAAGACATCTTCTGCCAATCCGGGGGTATTGTGGAGGTCGTTCAGAAGAACGACATCCTTCGCGAAATTGTGATTAAGCCAGGGGAATTGCATCTGGTTGATGAAATCCCAGAAGCTTTTATCACCGAGGGTCAGTTAGTGTATCCCGGCACGGAAGCCATACCGGGGCTTGTCACCGAAGAGCTGCGTTATGGCGAAGCTGTGGAAACTCCAGAAGGTGCAGCACTGCTGTTGCGACCAGTGATCGAGTTTCCAGTGCCGGATGAGCCTCCGGTGCCATCTCAGGCTTCGATTAACAGGAAAGATAATACCGCAGCGGCAGGCGATAGCATCCAGGCAGGAAAAGTTCGTGGAGCAACCAAGATTGAACTGCGGGCGGTACAGCGGCTGCCTTATAAAGATGGAGAGCGGGTGAAGTCCGTAGAAGGGCTGGAGTTGCTACGCACTCAGTTGGTGTTAGAAATGCTCCAAGAGTCTGCGGATGAACATGCGGGTGCCGCCCAGCTCAGTGCTGACATTGAGTTGGTCAATACGGATGACGCGGCTAACGACGAGGATAGCGATACTACGTCATCGGCTGCGACGGATATGCGACTACAGCTGGTGATTCTTGAATCCCTGGTGATTCGCCGTGACACCGCCGCCGATCCCTTGGGTGGAAGCACAAGTACACGGCTTCTAGTTTCCGACGGAGACGAAATTGCTGCTGGAGCCGTAGTCGCTCGCACCGAAATTCAGTGTAAGGAAGCGGGTGAAGTTCGAGGGATTCGAGAGGGTGCTGAAGCAATTCGTCGGGTGCTGATAGTACGCAATGCTGATCGGATTACAGTTCCGATCAGTGGAACACCCAAGGTTAAGGCCGGACATTTGGTCGTTTCCACAGATTTCCTATCCAGCGAGACACCCACTCCAGAATCCGGTCAGGTGGTTAAAGTCAGCAGTGACTCGGTGACTCTGCGAATTGCTCGTCCCTACCGTGTTTCGGCGGGTGCGGTGTTGCAGATTGACAATGGCGACTTGGTGCAACGGGGTGACAACCTGGTGTTACTCGTGTTTGAACGAGCGAAGACGGGTGACATCATCCAGGGTTTGCCTCGTATTGAGGAGTTGTTGGAGGCTCGCAAACCCAAGGAAGCTTGCGTTTTAGCCCGACGCCCTGGTGAAGCTCAAGTCGTTTATGAGCAAGACGAAACCGTCGATATCAAGGTAATTGATTCAGACGGAACTGTTACTGATTACCCAGTGGGGCCTGGTCAGAATGCGCTGGTTACTGATAGTCAGCGAGTCATTGTGGCTCAAGCACTCACAGATGGACCGGCTAATCCCCATGAGATTCTAGAGATTTTCTTCAATTACATGCTGGAAGAAAAAGGAGTCTATGAAGCAGCACTAGTGGGACTCTCGGAGGCACAGCGGTTCTTGGTTAATGAGGTGCAGTCCGTGTATCAATCTCAAGGGATTGATATTTCTGACAAGCACATTGAGGTGATTGTTCGCCAAATGACATCCAAAGTTCGGGTGGATGATGGCGGCGATACCACGATGTTGCCTGGGGAACTCGTAGAGTTGCGGCAGATTGAGACGGTGAATGAAGCAATGGCTATCACCGGAGGCGCACCTGCACAATATACGCCCGTGCTTTTGGGGATTACCAAAGCCTCACTCAACACCGATAGCTTCATCTCAGCAGCAAGCTTCCAAGAAACTACCCGTGTCCTCACGGAAGCTGCCATTGAAGGCAAATCTGACTGGCTGCGGGGTCTGAAGGAGAACGTCATTATTGGACGCCTGATTCCGGCAGGAACTGGGTACAACGCTTATGAAGACCCAACACTCAGCTCTATTGAGCCTGATTACTCAGCGGGTGGAGCAGGAGTCTACGGCTATGGAGAACGCATCGATGCTGATTTAGATCAAGATGATCCTTTAGATGTGGTACTCGATGACCGGACAGCTCGCGCTTACAGTTTGGAGGAGCGGACGCCTGGTTTCGGGATGGGAGCAAACGGTTTCCCGTCAGTTATCAAGGATGATGATGACGAGGACGCCGATTTCGATGGTTACCTGGATGATGATGACGATGATGAGGACTAACCTAATCAAGGTTATTCTCTGAACTCATAGTTCCAGAAACATAAGTAAGGGCGACCTGCTGGGTCGCCCTTATTTATTGGTTGAATAGTGCTGTTCTCTATCTAGCTGCGGTTGGCAACTCTCCTGTACGAACAGCGATCGTGTCAGTTTGGTTACCTCGCCGTAGCTTCAGTTGTAGTGTCTGACCGACATTGCTATTCTCAACAATTCGCTGCAACTGATCGGCAGTGGTTACAGATTGTCCGTTGATGGCGGTTACGACATCTCCACGACGAAGTCCTCCAGAGGCGGCTGGTGTGTTGGGTAACACTTGTACTATCAAAACACCATTAACTTCCGGTATCGTGAAGGCGGAGTTGGGGTCACGATTGTTCTCTGCGGCTAACTCAGGTGTCAGCGTTGCCATGCGAATGCCGAGATAGGGATGCTGAATGCTTTGTCCCTGTGCCAGCTTGGCTGAAATCGCTTTGGCTGTGTTGACAGGAATCGCAAAACCAATTCCCATTGCATCCGGGCGAATGGCAGTATTGATGCCAATGACTTCTCCCTGTTCGTTCAACAGGGGGCCACCGGAGTTGCCGGGATTAATTGCTGCATCCGTTTGAATAAAGTCCAGTCGTTTGTCGGGAATACCGACTTGAGCGCTAGAGCGTTGGAGGGTGCTGACAATTCCCAGGGTGACGGTATTATCTAGCCCTAAAGGGTTACCGACTGCGATCGCCCAATCACCCACTTTAACTCCATCGGAATTTCCTAAGCTGGCAATGGGCAAGTCCCTACCTTCAATCTTGACGACAGCTAAGTCGGTGACTTCATCTGCACCTTGAACCTTTCCTTGAAAGGTGCGTCCGTCTTTGAGGATTACAGTCACCTTATCCGCGCGATCGACGACATGGGCATTGGTGAGAATGATGCCATTGGCGTCAATAATAAATCCTGAGCCTTGTCCCCGCAGACGCCGTTCCATCGGCATCTGAGGGAAGGCATCCTCGCCGAAAAAGCGCCGAAAAGCGGGGTCATCAAATAACGGATCGACGCGACGTGTGATGGTACGCTCGGTGTCAATACGCACTACGGCTGGGCCTACTCGATCAACTGCCGCTGTTACAAAGCTAGTATGGGTAGCAGCGGCGGGTATTGGTTGCCGTTGTGCGAGTAGTGTCGATGTGTCGCTTTGAGTAATCGTCGCTGGTTCTGCCTGCGAAGGCAATACCTGATAAAGACCAACCGTCAGAAGCGCTCCCACCACGATCGCGAGTAGATAAGTAGTAATTTTGCCTAATAGGAGAGAAAACTTGTTCGGTTGCATAGCATTTATTCTGGATGGGATAAATCTTCCATGAAAATCTTGGTAATGGTTTATTCGTTGCTATCAGCAGCTTTACAGATATTTTGACAGTTCTGGAATGTTGACTTGGATGGCAGGGGTGTAGAACTTGCACCTTGACAAATAAACGAAGTTGTGATTTTACTGCACGGTCTAGTGTCATTGCCTCGATTTTTTCTGGATTCACAGAAGGCGTTAGAGCGAAGTTGCTGCCACCAAGGACGGAAATCTCTCTTCCCCAGGTTGGGAGTTTATCTTTTCAGGGAAACAGGGTTACTCGGAATAGGCTCAAAAGAGGTATCCTAGATTCTCTGCTCTACACTAGGATCGGGATAATAAGAAACTCAAGAATGTTCCCATGCCATAATTTGGAGCTGAGCCATTGATTAACGAAACCTTTTCCGTGTCTGGGAAAGATGAAGCTTCCCTGAGTCAGGATGTGACTTACCCTCACACTGAGCATCATCATGGCGAGGGGCAATCGACACATCACCACGTTCACGATGAAGACTCTCTGCGGCGTATCGTCAATCGACTGTCTCGAATTGAGGGACACATCCGAGGGGTTAAGACGATGGTACAGGAAAGTCGTCCTTGCCCAGATGTGTTGGTGCAAATTGCAGCTGTGCGGGGAGCGCTAGATCGAGTGGCGCGGATTATTCTAGATGAGCATTTAACCGAGTGTATTGCTCGTGCGGCTGAAGAGGGCAATATTGAGGCGGAAATTGAGGAGTTGAAGGCGGCTTTAGATCGGTTTTTGCCTTAAACGGAAAAGGAAGGTGTAAGAGATGCGATCGCATTTTGTGTTGTGTGCGATCGCCTATGGTACCAGCAAAGCTGATCGCACTCACTTTAAAGCTTCACTCAAACAATGCAGTAGGGGAAATGTGGAAAAAAGCAGCCAGTTCTTTTAGTTGATTAGCTGTGAGTTCACGTTTTCTTTCCAGAATATCTAAAACGATAGATTCAGATTGGCAGATGGAGGCTAAATCTTTTGGCTGGAGATCGGATTCCTCTAGCAAGGCTGTGAGGAGTTCAACGCCTTTTAGAGTAGGCATGGGCTCGTTTTTGTCTTCATATAATCCTGGAAATACCAGGAATTCAATTTGACTAATGATGGAAATACCAATCCATTCGGCATCTTGCAGGAGTTCGATCAACTGCTGATTACCTTGGAGTAAAGCAATGATAGCGTTTGTATCCAGTAGGTAACGTTCACCACGCATCCCGCATCCTCGTGTGGATTTCTACGGGATCATCCTGCAAAGTGAGTTTGCCAGCTAAGTCGGAAAAATCGTATTTTTTGCGGTTTGGCTTTTCTTGGGGTGTGGGGTTAATCACTAGGACTAACTCTACAGTGCCAGCGGGTAGCTGAGTTGGTATATCCAGGTGCAAATGCCCATCGGTGTCGATTTTGCCAGTGAGTGTTAAAACTTGCATTTTAGGTATCTCGCTCACAGGGTGTACTCTGCTTTGAGTCTATCTGACGAGTGCTGATTGATGTGCGATCGCTCTATCAAATCTGCTCAAGTCTGATAGGATGCGATCGCTCTACTGTTCCTGACGAGGGTCTTCACTGGGAGGGTGCCAACCGACTTCTACCCAAGCCTTACGAGACCGTTGAATGAAACTTTCATATTTAAGTTCATCATTAAGGTCAAGTCGATAGCAAGTGGCTCGACCTGTAGGGGTAATACCTAAAATTTTCAGACCGTCCGCTGTCCATATAAAATGGTCAGCCCATTTTTGGTTTCTGGGATTAAATAAGGGGATTTCTTGCTGAGTTACTGGATCGATTCCGGTTGTGAAGTTGTAGCGACGTTGATTGCAGCGAGTACAAGCTAAGGCTAAGTTATCGGGTTCATCTGTCCCACCCAAGGACTGTGGCACTAAATGGTCAATTGTGAAGCGGTCTGAACTCACTTGTTCTGAGGAGTGGCAGTATTCACATAGGAATCTTGCTCGTCGTTGTACAAATCTTCGGGTTCGGTTGGAGACCATTTAGCTTGGGCGGCAAGTCGGGAGTTAATGAATGTAAAAATTTGAGATAAATCGGATATTCCAGCTAGTTCAGCCTCTTCATCTGGTGTTACTAATCCGGCTTTGTGTTTCTCCAAAAGTTCTTCTAGGCGTGACTGTAGTTCATCTGTAAACTTGAAGAAACTCAGGTTACTATCAACTTGCTCCATCCGAAGCCCAGAACCTATCAAGGATGAGGGGCGAACCATTAACTGAGGAGTCATATTACTCTTATCATGCTTTGGTTGTAATGGTATCTATTTTAGTTGCGATCGCTCCTAGAATCACCTTCTCAAGAAGCGATCGCATCTGGTTTGGTAAAGGTTAGCCTGTGATGCGATCGCCTTCTCGCCTAGGATGAATTAAGCCATTGTCGTTTTAAGCTACGGGAGTTTCCGTCGCCTTCGTGATGTAGCGGAGAATCAAATCAAAATCTTTGCGGATTTCTGCGAGTTGTTTCACCCAGGTGTTTGAAGCTGCAATCGCGCTTTCTTCTTGCTGACGAGCCTCGGCAATTTTCTTCTCAATCTCTCCGTAAACTTGCCTTTCAAATTCCCACAGTTGGATTTGAACCTGATTTTCTAGGTCTTTTGCTATTGCCTGAAACTGACTTGTAATCTCCTGGCGGATATTAGCCATTTGCTTTTCTCGCTGATGTTCCTGTAAGCTTGCATGGACATCGACTCCGACTGAAACAATCGCTAGAGCAGGGCCAAGGAATTTAGCAGCGTTGCCGATATTTTTAGCAATATTGATAGCCTGCCAAGGTTTAAACTTGAAACCTACAAATTTCCCGACTGCCACAACTCCCTGATGCATACCACTTCCTGCTACATCTAGAGAGCGAAGAAAGCCTTGCCCAGAAGCCGTTTTTACAACTCCCATGGTCGCTAACTTTGTCAAACTAACTCCTGCTGTATCACCGATACTTTTGAGCATATTGACTTGACCTTTAATACGCTCCTCATCCAGACCATAGTCTACATTCTGGGCAGATATATTTTGACTTCTATCTAAGCAAGCTACAAAAGTCTTAACTAGGTTGCTTTGAAGTACTCCTTCAACTTCTTGCTGTATGTATTCGACTGCTATATTAACGGCTTCTTGCAGTTTAGTTTCTGCTTTCTCGTAATGTTTCTGCACATTAACTTCAGCTTCTTTGTTCAATTTATCAAACTCTTCTTTACTCCCTACTCCTACTGGAGCAGCAAGGGCTATACCTTCCTGAGCAATTGCTGACGACATTTCTAGTACGATACCCTGAACTTTGGTTCGCAGCCGCTCACGTTCCTTACGCACGGTGCGAGATAAACGTGTAAGGACTTCAAGGAAAGCTGAGTCTTGCGTCGAATTGCGGGTAAAACTTAACTGAGCATCATCAACAGAAGTTAATGCGATTCGGACTGGTGTATCGAAGCGGGTAAGGGCAGCACGACGCTTTACAAAACTATTGAGTGCATCAATAAAAGTTTGAAAACGGCTGACTTCAAGCAGAAAGTCGTCTTCTTCGTCCACACCCTCACAATAATCTTTAGCATCAATAAAGCAGATAGGGAACTCATGGAGGCTATAAGGTTTAAGTGCCTCAGCAAGGCTTTTACGATAGTTGGCAATCTTTTGCTCCTCCTCTCCTGCTTCATCTGACATTTTGTTGACTAAAAGCATCATTTTCCATCGATAGCCCTTTTCATAAGCTAACTTCTTAAAATTCTCTGCTGTCACTGAATCGAATAGCATATAGGTGAGGCAGAAAACCAGCAAGTCCGCTTTAGCAATCGCTTCATAAGTAATGTCATCATGATCCTTTCTGTCTGTGAAAAGTCCTGGTGTATCTATAAGCTTGATACCGTTCCAGTCGTAACTAGAAGTTCTGTCGGTAGCAATATCGGCATCAATATGAATATCCCGTCGTCCTGTAAGAGCAGAGATGATAGTGGATTTACCCGCACTGTACTGCCCCACAAATGCAACGGAGAGAATACCTTGCTCCCGATACGTTTTCAATTCCTCCCGCAGTTTTTTCCGGATAGCTGTTAGCTCTTCATTGTTTGCCTCAGCTAGCAATTTGTCAAATTTTACTAGTGTATTCTTGAACTTAGAACCGACAGCAGCAGCATTAAATATTTTTGTACTCTGAGTCATGGTTGATTATCCTCTCAATAATTTGATTTTTGGCAATATTTCGCACAGTCAAACTAAAAAAATATCTGTCGTAAAGATGCGCTAATATTTGATGAATTGAATCGAAACATCCTCTTGAAGAACTCGTTTAATATCTTCCTGGGATTTTTTTAGCTTAAAATTAGATTTAGTTTGAATAGTTATGCCTTGTCCGAAATTCCGTTTTACTTTGGCAATGTTTCTGTTGATACTCTCGTCTGTTAAGGGTTCGTGTTGTTCCATAGACCAATCCAGAATTCGCTTCGCATAAGCACGATTAAGGTAGTTAGCTTTATCCGATAATTTACTTTTAGCTTCTTGTAGCTGTTTTGAAATTGATTCTAGTCCTGCAATCAATTCTTCAAAGTATATGTTGATGTTCATAGCCACCTCAGCAGCAGACTTTTTGAAGCTACTCTCAGCCTGCTGAAGGGTGGATTCTTTCTGCTTGTTTATCTGCTCTACCAATGAGCTTGAAATTTTTTGAACAGCCTCGCGCCGCTTCTCATCCTTAGATTTGAAAAGTCCCGTGATTAGGCTAACAACACCAGCAGCAATCCCAATAGCAATGCCAACAGGTGGAGCCAAAAAACCTACAA